>JBDLIA010000005.1 GCA_039715185.1 Gemmatimonadota bacterium | reverse complement strand
CTTGCCGTAGCGACGGCTACGGCGCGTCGTTCCGCCTTGCCCCGCGGGCGCATCACGCGCCTCGGTGCACACGGGACTTCCGCGCCGGCACACTAGGGCCCGGGTATGCGGAGACGGCGTCGCGTTTGCTTGCGAATCACCTCCACCGGGAGGCCATCTCCGCTCGCCGCGGCCAACGCGGCCGAGAGGTCGGCGACCGATCCGGGCCTGCGTCCGGCCGCGGAGATCACGACATCGCCGGCCTGGAGGCCGGCCCGGTGGGCGGGCGTGCCCACGCCCACGCGTACGACCAGCAGCCCGGTGTCGACTCCGAAATAGGGGCTCATCTCGGGCTTGAGCAGCACGAACTCCGCCCCGGCGACGCCGAGTCCGGCGTTGACCATGACGGACAACCCGCGTCGCGCGGGTGGCGCCGCTCTGAAAGCGAAGGCCGAGTCGGATCCGCGCCGTATCCAGATCCGCGAGGTGTCCGGACGGCTCTCCTGCCGCACGCGCTCGAGGTCCTCCAGCACCCATCGTAGTTCCTCCGCGCCCTGACGGAGGTTCTCGATTCTCACTTCGGTGGGAGCGAGGGCTCGCTGGCGGTTCAAGGCCGCGCGCAGGTTGCGCATGACGACCTCGGCCTCGGCGCGCGGAACCCGAATGCGGCGCTCCTCGCCCACCGCGTCGCGTATGATCAGCTCTGCGGTTGCTCCCGGCGCACGGTCGCCGACGGAAAGCCGCACCTCTCCCAGGTTCGCGCGGATGGAATCGAAGGTCATGCGCACGCGCAGCTGGAGCGAGTCGGGCAGGTAGGGTCGCAGCACGCCCTGGTCCCGGACCATGTAGACGGCGTGCGGCCGGCGCGCCGCCACGAGCGCGAGATCCCTCACGCCACCATCCCGGCGCACGCGCACGTGCAGCGTGTCGCCCGCGCGCACGCCGCGCGCTACTCCGTCCATCCAGTCCCGGCTTACCGGCCGGCCCGCGAGCAGCAGCAGGATGTCGCCTCCGCGCAGGCCACCGCGCGCCGCGGGCGAGCCCTGCACGACCGATTCGACGGCGACCATACTCTCGGCCCGGGTGCCCGGTGCGTCGGTCCTCTCCACGCTGAACGAGAAACCGAACCAGCCGCGGGAATCCTGCGCGGCAGGGATGCGCACGACCACGTCGCCCGAGCGTTGCGCCACGACGCCCTGCGCCGCGGCCAGAACCAGCGCCGCGACCGCGCTCGCGATACGCCCCAGGAGTCGGGCGTGACCGCGATACGAGGAAGGCGTGCTCAGTACCACGGGTCCGCGTCCTGGGTGGACATCTGCCTGAACATCGCGTTGCGCTGCGACGTGGCGTTCAGGTACCAGCCGTTGAACACCGGGTCGTACGGCGCCTCGTTCAAGGCCGCGCGGGAGGAGGCGACGATCGACTCCAGGGCCGCGAGCCGCGCCAGCGGATCGCCCGTCTCGACCTGGGCCCCGGCCAGCTCATTGTACCTGTCCAGCGCGCTCAGGTATTGCGCCTCGGCGATCTGGACGTCGCCCGCGGCCTCGTCCAGGCTGACGGGTGTGAGCGTGCCGCTCGGCCGTACGGTGGTGACGCGAGGTAGCGCCGACTGTCCCTCGGGCTCGGAGTCCGCGCCGCGCACGGCGAAGCCGCCGAGTCCGCCCAGAAGGAAGGCGACCAGAGCCGCGGCGGCGGCGATCCCACTCGCCCACGGGGCACGCACGGCGCGCGCTGGCGTTTCGGTGCGGATGAGCCCCTCCGTCCCCAGGCGCGCCTGGACGCGGCTCCATTCGTCCGCCGGCGGATCGAGCGGCGGAAGCGCGGCCAACGCGGCCGTCTGTCGCCGCAGCTCCGCAAGAACCTGCGAGCACCGGTCGCAACCCTCCAGGTGATCCGACTCCGCCGGAGAGGCCGTTTCGTCGACCAGGCGTGCTAGTACCTCGTCAGTCAAATGTTGCATATGCTTCCACTCCATTGCTCTCCTCGCGCACGGGCCGCAGTACTTCGCGCATGCGCGCGCGCGCTTTGAACAACTGACTCTTGCTCGTGCCCGACGTCACGCCGAGCAGGTCGCCGATTTCCTCGTGCGTATAGCCCTCGATGTCGTGCAGCACCAGCACCTGACGCATCCGGTCGGGCAGCCGCTCGATGGCGCGCTCCAGCCGTGCGCGGAGGAATACGTGCTGACGCGGCGAATCCGACGCCGCCAGCACCGGCTGCAACTGGACCTCCCGATCCACGTGCCGCATCACCTTGCGGCGCCCTTGCAGGGCGCTGTTGACGGCGATGCGATGCAGCCAGGTGCTGAACTTCGACTGCCCGCGGAAGCCCGGCAGCGCGCGGAACACGCGTACCCACGCCTCCTGCGACCAATCCTCGGCGAGCGCGTCCTCACCGGCGATGCGGCGCACCACGGCGTACACGTGCGCCGAGTAGCGATGATACAGATCCGTCATCGCCAGGTCATCGCCCGCCTTCGCGAGCTCTATGAGCTGTCCGTCTTCCATGCCGTCGGAGTCTGGGGACCTCCTCATTAGCGCCCATGCGATGCGCCGGGGAGGCCGGATGGTTGCCGAGGCTCTATCTTCGCCCGGGGACTACGCCCCGCGCTTCAAAAAGTACCATCGTACGTCCGTCGGGATCCTGCAAACGACGCCACAGCGAACGAGAGACCGTGACAGCTTCCCTACACACCGACCTCGCCGCCGACTCCGCCGCCGCCGGGGCCGCGGCTCTCGAGTGCACGCTTTGCGGGCGCGAGTACCCGACGGAGCAGCTCCAGGGGTTGTCCCGGTGTTGCGCCAAACCGCTCTACCCGCGGTATCGCCTCGAACCCGGGCTGATGAGCCCCGCGGACCTGGTGGGGCGCGGTCCCGACCTGTGGCGTTACGCGGAGGTGCTGCCGGTGCGGAGCCCAGCGTGTCGCATCACCCTGGGGGAGGGATTCACGCCGCTGATAGACGCCGGGGGGCTGGCCTCCGCCCTCGGCCTGGGCCGGGTGTGGGTCAAGGACGAGGGGCAGAATCCCACCGGTTCGTTCAAGGCGCGCGGGCTCTCGCTGGCGGTGTCGCGGGCGCTGGAGCTCGGCGTGAGCGCGCTGGCCATTCCGTCCGCGGGGAACGCAGGGTCGGCCACGGCGGCCTACGCGGCGGCTGCGGGGCTGGAGGCACACGTCGTCGTCCCCGAGGACACGCCCACGCCCATTCTGCAGGAGATCCAGGCCCTGGGGGCCGATCTGCGGCTGGTACCCGGTCTGATAACTGACGCCGCGGCGGTCGTGGCCGATGGAGTCGCCGCAAACGGCTGGTTCGACCTTTCCACGCTGAAAGAGCCGTACCGGGTAGAGGGCAAGAAGACCATGGGCTACGAGCTCTTCGAGCAGCTCGGCGGCCGTCTGCCCGACGCGATCGTGTATCCGACCGGCGGCGGTACCGGCCTGGTGGGCATGTGGAAGGCGTTCGACGAGATGGAATCCCTGGGCTGGATCGATCGCCGACGGCCCATGATGATATCCGTGCAGTCGGAGACGTGCGCGCCCATCGTGCGCGCGTTCGACGCGGGCCTCGAGGTCGCCGAGCCGTGGACCGGTGAGGCGACCACGCGCGCCAACGGACTGCGCGTGCCCCGCGCGGTGGGGGACTTCCTGATCCTGCGCGCGCTGCGCGACTCGGGCGGGCGCGCCGTTGCGGTGTCGGACGCAGACATGGAGCGAGGGGTGCTCGAGATAGGGTCCGCGACGGGCGTGTTCGCATGCCCGGAGGGGGGCGCCACGTGGGCGGCCGCGCGCGCCCTGGTCGCCGCCCATGTCCTGTCGCCCGCATCCGAGATCGTCCTGTTCAATACCGGGTCCGGCTTGAAGTACGTGGCGGCCTGATCGATGCCAGCTCCCCGCCGCCAGCGGCCGCCGAGCCGCCGCTCCGTCGTCCTCGTCGCCGCCGTGGGCGCGCTCGTGGCCATAACCTTCGTGGTCGCGCCCGGTGCGGGCGGCCCCGACGCCGCGCTCGAGCTCGTGATCGCCGGCGCCGATGGCACCGCCTCGCGGGAGGTGCGGCTGGACGCCGCCGCGTTCCGCGAGCGCCCGGACACGATCGAGACCCCCGACTCGACGGCGCCGCCCGGGCCGCCCAGGGTCCCGCTGATGTTGGCGGTTCGTTCGACCGGGGGCCGCGCCACGCGCGTTTCCGGATTGCGCCTCGGCGTTCCGGCCTCGTACCGCTTGCATGACATCGGCGCGGGAAGGGCGGAGCGAGCCGATTCGGCGCCCGCACGAACCCTGAGCGTCGAGTCGGAAGGCGACGCGGCTCTCGTCCTTCGAGACGTCGCGATACGCCCGGTCGAGGTCCGCGCGGGCGCAGCGCCGATACGCGTAACCGCGGCGGACACGCTGTGGCTGGAGCCGGTCCGATTGCGGGTGGAGTGCGCCCTGGATCCCGACTCGGTGCCCCGTTTCAGGCCCGCGTGGCCGCCGGCCTCAAACCCGCGCGACCTGCGCCTGTTCTACCGCCTCACGTCGGAGGGGGACGCGGAATACACCGGCGTGCTGCGCCTGGTCGTGGCCCCGGACCCGTCGCGGGGCGTAGACCACGTAGAAGCGGTGATGGGGCCGGTGAGTACCCGGGTCTCGGGTTTCGGGCTGCCCGATTCCGCGCGTCTGGTGCCTCGGGCCGAGTATCTCTCGACGTGCGCGGACGGACGTCGGGAGCACGCCGTGCTGGTGCGCTTTCTGCTTTCGGACGACGGCGGGCGCGCCTACCTCGTGAGCGTAGGCCAGGCGGTGCGCACCAGACTGGAAGACCTGGACGGAAACGACGTCATCGAGCGCGAGGTGTGGGACGCCGACGGCGATGGCCGGTTCGAGGCCAGCCGGGTGCTGTCGCTGCCCCTCCCCTCGGCGCTCGATTCGGAGCGCCGGCGCGCGATCCTGCGAACCCAGGTCCAAGCTCAGGCGGCGCGGCGCGCCGAGGAGGCCGCGCGGAGGGCTCGCAGACGACCGCCGCCGGATTCGCTCACCCCTCCAGCCGAGGGCCGCGTGCCGTGAGCCTTCTGTGGCCGACGTTGGCGATCATCGTGATCGGCGCCGGCGTCGCTTCGTTGCGCCGAAGGCGTGTCTCCCGAGGGCTGACCGATGCCCAGATCGCCGCCATGGAGAGGGGAGAGGAGATTGACGCGCCCGGCCCGCTCGATCTCGAGGAGATCGCCGATGCCGAGCGGAGGCACTTCGAGCAGACCTGGGATTGGGAAGACCCCGACGCTCTCTGAGGGGCCTACCAGCCCTATTGCACTCTGTCGCGGGCCTCCAGGGCCAGCCTGGCCGCCACCACGCCGAGCACCGCGCCGTCTACGACGGGCACGTCGAACGACCCGCTCTCCACGAACAGGCGCGGCCCTGCGTCAAAGCGCGGGCCCGACGCCACGACGGTCCCGGTGGCTCGGCTGGACGACAGCGTATTGAGCGTCAGGACTCCCTCCGACATGACGTACACGTCCGTCGGGTTGATCGCGGCCAGAATCGAGTCGGGATCCAGCCCCACGCTCGCGTCGAAGTCGAACGCCACGACCCCAACGCCTCCCGCGACCCCGCCAAAGTCCGTCGAGCCGCCAAGGACGGGAGAGGGCACGGTCAGGAAGAAGAGGTCGACCAACGGCAGGCTCGCGGAGCGCGAGCCGACGAGGACGAAGCCGGTGTCCGTGCTCAGCGCGGCCGCCCACGTGCCGGGCGCGATCTGACCGTTCGCGATGGCCGGATTCCCGGCGGCCTCGAACGTCCCCGCGCGGTCGCCGGAGTAGTTGAACGCCACGCCGTCTCCAGCCGCCGGCGGAGGCGGATCGAAGCCTCCATCATCGCCACCGCACGCGCCCACCAACAATCCGAACAGCACCGCCACCACCCCAACCTCGAGCCGCGCCTTCGTGCGCTCCACCATATGCTCTCCCCGGCTTCGAATCGGCGCCTTTGAAAAAGGCCGTGCCACGCCCGCCGCAGTCTACGCCCGGACTCGCCTCGGTGCCACGCCCCCCGCCGGGTCCACAAAGCCCTGACAACTCCCATACACAACCATGGCTGGATCTGGACCGCCCTTCACGCCCCAGCTCGTACCGTGAAGTCGTCACGCAGGAGAGACCCCGGAAACTGACGCGAATGGTAGACACGGAAGAACGATCCCGATCTCCCTTCCCGCGCGCCGCGGTTCGGCTTTCGTCGACCGCGCGGGGCGCCCTCGGTGTCCTTACGGTCTTGCTCCTGCCGGCCTTGGCCGCGGCGCAGTCGCCGGGTGGCGGGGACGGCGGCCTGGATGATCGACTCAAGCAGGCCCATGCGGTTCGCGTCGGAGGCGAGATCGACTTGGACGGAGGCCTGTCCGAAGACGCGTGGGCCGCCGCTCGTTGGTTCGACGATTTCGTCCAGAAGGAGCCCGTCCAGGGCGCCGAGCCCTCGGTCCGTACCGAGGTCGCCTTCCTGTATGACGACGACGCGCTGTGGATAGGCGCGCGCATGCAGGTCCAGGACCCGACGGCGCTCGGGCGCCGCCTCACGCGTCGCGATGAGGGTGGCAACGTCGAGCGGGTGATGTTCTCGCTCGATACGTACCAGGACGATCGTACCGCGTACACGTTCGCGGTTACCGCCGCGGGGGTGCGCCTCGACTGGTATCACCCCAGCGACAACGAGTTCAGCCGCGATCGGACGTTCGACCCCGTGTGGCAGGCTCGCACCGCGCTGGATCCGGAGTTCGGCTGGACGGTGGAGATGCGCATTCCGATCTCCCAGTTGCGCTTCAACGCGGGCGATCGGCAGTCCTGGGGCCTGAACATCAACCGGTTCATCCCGGAGACCAACGAGGACCTGTACTGGGTGCTCGTCGATCGCGAGGAGACCGGCTGGTCGTCGCGCATGGGCAATCTGGAAGGAATCGACGGGCTGGAGCCGTCGCGCAGATTGGAGATCCTGCCTTACGCAGCCAGCGAGGCGACTTTCAGGAGCGACGGCGCGTTCGACGCCGCCAACCCCTTCGTCGATGCAAACGATGCGACCGGCCGCGTGGGCGTCGACGTGAAGATGGGGCTCGGCCCGAACCTGACCCTCGACGCGACGCTGAACCCCGACTTCGGCCAGGTCGAGGCGGATCCGGCGGTGGTCAACCTATCGGGCTTTGAGACCTTCTTCGACGAGCGCCGCCAGTTCTTCATCGAGGGCGCGCAGAACTTCGATACCGAGGGGTCGAGTCTCTACTTCTCGCGGCGCATCGGCGAGCCGCCCAGCGGCAGCGTCGACGGCGACTTCACGGACGTCCCGAGCACGACCAGCATCCTGGGCGCCGCGAAGCTGACCGGCCGGCTCGAGTCCGGCCTGACCGTGGGCGCCCTCGCCGCGGTGACCGACCAGGAAATGGCGTCGGTGTTCGACTCCGGCACCGGCGAGACGAGCGAATTCCGGGTAGAGCCACGTACGGCCGTGGGCGTTCTGCGCCTGAATCAGCAGCTCGGCGAGGACGCGTCGACGGTTGGCATGATGCTCACGGCGGTGAGCCGCGACCTGGGCGAGCTGGACGAGGAAGACCCTCTCTACGGCGCGACGCCCGAGCGTGCGTACACCGGGGGCGTCGACTTCAATCGCCGATTCTCGGGCGGCGCGTACAACATGTGGGGCCATTTCAACTTCAGCCACGTGTCCGGCGACGCCGCGACGATCAACAACATCCAGACCAACCGGATACACGCGTTCCAGCGCCCGGATCAGGACCACGTCGAGGTAGACCCGCTGGCCACGTCCATGTCGGGCTGGTCCGCCGCGCTGAGGGGCAACAAGGAGAGCGGCCGCCTCCGCTACAACGGCGGCGTGTGGGTCAACTCGCCCTCCTTCGAGATCAACGACCTGGGCCGGCTCACGGATCCCGATCGGGTCTGGCAGTGGGCCTTCGTCCGCTACCGGAGCACCGACCCGGGCAAGCTCTTCCGCCAGTGGGAGCTGGAAACGGGCGTCAACAACGGCTGGAATTTCGGCGGCGAGCGCATCCAGACCTGGATGATGGCGAGCGCGTGGGCGCAGTGGAGCAACTTCTGGTTCAGCCGCGTGCAGTACTCGACCAATCTCGACTCGCAGAGCGACACGCAGACCCGGGGCGGACCCCTCATGCTGCGGCCGCGCAATTGGACCCTGGACACGTCCTTCGACAGCAACTTCAACCACGACACCCGCTACGGGCTGGGCGTCCGGACCTTCGGCGACGAATTGGGCGGCGGCGGCTACCGCATCGGGCTACGGTTCAGGAGCAGGCTGTCCGATCGCCTCGAGGTGCAGGTGAATCCGCGCTTCGCTTCGTGGGAGAACTCGCGGCAGTTCGTGGACACCTTCGAGGGCGGCCGCGCCGAGACCTTCGGCAGTCGGTACGTCTTCAGCGCGGTCCAGCAGGATGAGATAGCGGCTCAGCTGAGAGCCAACGTAGGCCTGTCGCCGGATCTGAGCGTCGAGTTGTACGCCGAGCCGTTCGCGGCGTCGGGCGATTTTCTGCGGCCCGGCGAGCTGTCCGCGCCGCGCACCTCCGACCTGCTGTTCTACGGGGACGACATTGCCGCCGTGGAGCAGGAGGACGGCTCCCTACTCATTCAGGACGGGGCGGACGAGTTCACGCTCGACAACCCCGACTTCAACATACTCTCCTTCCGCAGCAATGCCGTTCTTCGCTGGGAGTGGCGACCTGGAAGCACGCTGTTCGTGGTGTGGCAGCAGAACCGGTCCGCTGACAGTGATGCCGGATCCGCCGTCGGCTTTGGTGAACTCGGAGACGCCGTGCGGGCGGAAGGAGAGAACGTCCTCGCCGTGAAACTGACATACTGGCTCCCGATGTAAGCGTCCGAGGTAGTACGGGAACCGCCCTCCTTCAGCTTCACGCGACCGGCCCGGTGCGGGCGGCAGGGATCTCCTCCCGGATTCCCTGTCTCCCCCCGGGCTTCCCCTCATCAGGGCCCCGACCTATCCTCACGCGAAAAGGTCGGCGGCGTGCCCGCGCCCCTTCGGCCACCGGTGACCTTCGGCCGGCGACGACATGAAAAGCGTGGACAAGAACCTTTCTCCCGCCAGCCCGGCCCCCGACGGCGACGACCTCGCGGAGTTCCTGGACCGTCGCGAGCGGATCTCGGGAGCCCTGGGCGATCGCGCCGCGCTGATCCTGCCCGCGGCTCCGCAGTTGCGCTTCGGCCGCGACGGCGAGTTGCGCTATCGGCCCGACCCTGAGCTGTACTACCTGACGGGCTGGCGAGACGCGGGCGCCGTTGCGGTGATCGACCCGACCGACAGCGAGGCGCCGTACCGACTCTTCGTGGCCCCGCGCGATCCGGAAGTCGAGCGCTGGCACGGGCCCGGCGTTGGCCCGGAAGAGGCGGGCGGCGTCTTCGGCGCCGACGCCACCCTGCCGTTGGACGAGCTCGAGTCGCACCTCGCCAAGGCGTTCGGACGGCTGGACCGGGCGTACTACCGCATGGGCGTCGGAGAAGGTACCGACCGGGCCGTTCTGGCCGGTCTCGCGCGCAACCGCAAGGCCCGTCAGCGGGGCGGCGTCGGCCTGCGGGCGGTGGCGGACCCGGGCCATCTCCTGGACCCCCTGCGACGGGTGAAATCGGTCCGCGAGGTCGAGCGAATCCGCCGCGCCGCGCGGGTGACCGCCGAGGCGTTCGAGGAGGCCCGACTGGCGATCCGGCCCGGCGCCGGAGAGTGGCAGGTACAGGCGCCGCTCGAGGCCGGGTTCCGGTCGCGCGGTGCGGCCGGCCCGGCGTTCGAGACGATAGTCGCGGGCGGGGCGAACGCGGTCGTGCTGCACTACACGCGCAACTCCGCGCGCCTCGCCGACGGCGAGTTCGTGCTGATCGACGCCGGGGCGCAGTTGGACCTGTACGCGGCGGACGTGACGCGCACCTGGGCGGTCGGCGGAGCGCTCGGCGGAGCGGCGGCCGAGATGCACGAGATCGTGGTTCGCGCGCAGCGGGCGGCCATAACCGCGTGCCGGCCGGGGGAGAGCGAGCAGTCCGTGCACGACGCCGCCCTGGCCGTGCTGCTCGAGGGTGCCGCGGCGCTCGGGTTGCTGCCCGAAGAGCGGGCCACCGGGGGCGACGCGGCGGAGCACCGTGACATCATCCCGCACCGCACCTCTCACTGGCTGGGGCTGGAAGTTCACGACGTGGGCGACTACGCGACGCCGAGCGGCCCCGTGCCGCTCGAGCCGGGGATGGTGCTGACCGTGGAGCCCGGCTTGTACGTTCCGCTGGACCATCCAACGGCGCCCCCCGAGTTGAGGGGCGTGGGCGTACGCATCGAGGACGACGCGCTCATCACCGAGGCGGGCGCCGATGTGCTGACGGCCGCGTTGGACAGGGCGGCGGGCGGCGACTAGGCGTGCCGGCGCGGACTTCTGCAACGGTACACTAGCTCCGGCACGACCTCTGCAAGGCTAGAAAAGAACACGCTTGACACAAGTACTTTGTGTAGTAAAGTAGAATCATGCAATTCTTTTCGCTTTTCCTTGCCGAGTTTCTCGTCGCTGGGGCGATCGTGGGTCTCGCCGGAGCGATCGTGTGCCGGCCGCTCATTTCCGCGCTCGGACCGCGCCTGGGGGACGGCGCGGTCACCGTAGCGGTTCTCAAGGAGCTGGTGTCCGAACACCTGCAACTATCGCGCAAGCGGTTGGGCTCCGCGGAGGCCAGGATCGCCATCCTCGAGGAGCGGCTGGCCTTCTACGAGGAACTCGCCAGGCCGGCTCTCCTGGCCAGGCCGAAGAAACACCGAAATACAACGATTGAAACACTGGGCGGGTCAAACCCGTAGTTCGTCTCGAGGGTCCGTCGTCGCGCATCGTCGTGCAGGGCGGATCTCCGCACGGAATAGGGACGATCGAACGTAGGCCGCTCCTTTCGGGGAGTATAGCTTTGCGCCGTTGCTGAACGGTGTTAAGTTGTTGGTCTACGTTTAACACGGGAACGACGTTTATGGGCATTGCGGAACGACGGGAGCGCGAGCGCGAGAGCCTCCGGACGACCATCCTGGAGGCGGCGCGCGACCTGCTTTCCGAGGGCGGGCTGGACGCGCTTTCGATGCGATCCATCGCCAAGAAGATCGAGTATTCGCCGGGCACCATCTACCTGTACTTCCGGGACAAGGACGATCTGATCCGGAACCTGGTGTCGGAGGCGATGAACCTGCTGCTCAAGTACATGCGGCGGGCACTCGCGGAGGCGGGACCGGAGGCGACCCCCGCGGAGCAACACCGCGCCACGGGCTACGCCTATGTGCGCTGGGCGATGGAGAACACCGCACACTTCAGGGTGGTGTTCGAGATCCCCGGGGTCGCTCGGATGGTGGACTGTCCGGAGCCCGAACACGAGGCCATGCCGGACCACGAGTCCTTTGATTTCATCACCGAGCTGCTGCGGCGCGCGGTGGCCGTCGGTGAGCTCGAGATCCCCGAGCCGCGACACGGGGCACTGGTAGCCTGGGGCCTCCTGCACGGGCTGATTTCGCTGTACCTGTCCGGGCACCTGTCCCACGATGTCGAAAACGCGGAGGCGTTTCAGCGGCTGGCGGACGCGGCGATCGATTCCCTGTACCGAGGCTGGTTGCCACGGGATGGGGCCGCGCGGCAATCCGCCGCCTCCTTCCTTCAGAAGAGAACTTCATCCTCATGACCAAGTTACTAAGCGCGGGGCGGGCCTCCGTCGTCGCGCTGCTGATAACGGCGTACGCCCCAGGCGCCAGCGCCCAGAGCGCCGCGCCCTCGCAGCTCCGGCCCGACGCCACCGTTCGGCGCGGTTCCCCGGGGCAGAGCGCCCCAGGAGCGACGGACGACGGCGCTCCCCCAGAAAAAAGCGTGCTTACGCTTGAAGAGGCGATCGCGATCGCGCTCGAGAGCAATCGCGACCTGAAGACCGCGCGGCTCGAGCTGCGCAGCGCGGAAGGACTGGTGCGAGAGGCGTACGGGGCGTTCCTCCCGACCCTGGAGTTGACGAGCGGCTACACGAGAAACGTGCTCCGGCAGCAGGGCTTCCTGCCGGCGATCATCTTCAATCCGGACGCCGACCCGAACGAGGTCATCCCGGTGCCGTTCGGCTCGCAGAACGAGTGGTCGTTCACCGCCCTCGCCGAGCAGAACCTCTTTCAGCCCGAAGTCATCGTGGGAGCCGGCGCCGCCGGCACCTTTCGCGAGGTCCAGAACATGGGCGTGCGCGTGCGCGCTCACGACGTCGCGACCCGCACCCGGATCGCCTACTTCGACGTATTGCTGGCCAGCGAGGCCGAACGCCTGAGCGCCAACAGCCTCGCCAGGATCGAGCAGACGCTGAGGGAGACCGAAGCGCTCTTCGAGGCGGGGCTCGCGTCCGAATACGACGCGCTTCGGCTGCGCGTCGAGCGCAACAACGTCGAGCCCGACGTGCGCCGCGCCCAGGACGCGCTGGCGGCCGCCAAGCGCACGCTCGCTGTCGAGATGGGCATGGACGCGATCGATTCGCTCGAGGTGGCCGGGTCGCTGATCGACCCCGGACTGCTGGCGCGCGCGGACGCCGGGCCGGCGGGTACCGTAGCGGTGTCGGCCGTCACGGCCGGCGGGCCTCTGTCGGTGGCGGGCATCGAGCAGCCGGAGGCGCGTCCGGTGGAGGATCTGCTGGACATCATGCGTCGCCAGCGGGCGGACCTGCAGCGCCTGGAGATGACGCGCGACCTCCGCAAAGCGGAGATGCGCGTGGAGCAGGTGGGATACCTGCCCAGGATCAAGGTGTTCGGCAACTACTCCGTGCGTGCCCAGGAGGACGGCGGGCTGTCGTTCTTCGGCGAGAGCGAGCGGCAGCGGGCGGAGACCGCGGCGATCGGGCTGGAGGTCTCGTGGCCGATCTTCCAGGGCACGCAGCGGCTGGCGCGCATCGACCAGAAGCGCTCGGCGCTGAGGCTGGCGGAGACCTCGTATGACCTGGCCTATGACCAGGCCGAGAACGACGTGCGCACGCTCTACGATCGGGTGATCGAATCGCGCGAGCGAGCGCAGGCGCAGGGGGAAGCCGTGCAGGAGGCGCAGCGGGGGTTCTCGATCGCCCGGGCGCAATTCCGCGAGGGCATCAGCGGGCAACTCGAGGTAACGGACTCGGAGCTCGCCCTGCGGCAGAGCGAATTCAACTACGCGCAGGCGGCCTACGACTACCTCGTGGCCCGTGCGCGACTGGACCAGGCGGTGGGAGTGGTGCCGCTGGTTGACACGGAGGAGCCTCTGGAGCTGCCTCCGACCCGACTGGGGAGGCGATAAGCGATGTCGTTCATAGATAGAAGGATTGCGGGGGTCCTCGTGCTCGGCGGCGCCTTCGCGCTCGCCGGCTGTGGAGGTGGGGCCGACGACGCAGAGGCCGCTACCGGCTCCGCGGGTGGCGCGGTCGATGCAGCCGAGTTCGTACGCGCCGTCAACGTGGCCGTCCTGCCGATGCTGGCCGAGTCGTTCACGGAGTACGTGACGGTGACGGGCGAGGTGGAGGCGAACCGCGACGTGGTCGTCGCCGCCGAGGAAGCCGGCGTGATTCGCCAGGTCTACCTGGATCGCGGCGCCCACGTCGGCGCCGGCCGGGCCATAGCCAAGATCGACGATCGCGTCCTCACGGCTCAGGTACGGCAGGCGCGCGCGGCGGCGGACCTGGCGCAGACCACCCATGAGCGCCGCAAGGTGCTCTGGGAGGAGGAGAAGATCGGCTCGGAGATCGCCTACCTGGAGGCGCGTTCGGCGGCCGAGCAGGCCGCGGCCAACCTGACGACGCTCGAAGAACGACTCGCGCGCACCGTCGTGCGGGCCCCGTTCGCGGGGTTCCTGGAGGACCGCATGATCGAGATCGGCAGCAACGTCGCGCCGGGAACGCCGGTCGCGAGGATCGTGGACACGACGCCCGTCAAGGTGGTGGGCGGTGTGCCCGAGCGGTTCGCCGCGGACGTGGCCAATGGACGCGAAGTGTTGATCCTCTTCGAGGTGCTTGGCACCCAGGTGGACGGGGTCGTGTCCTTCGTGGGATCGGCGGTGGACGACCGTAGTCGGACGTTCCCCATCGAGGTGCGCGTCGAGAACCCGGCCGGCACGTACAAGCCGGAGATGAGCGCCAACATCAGGCTCCCCGTGCGGAGCTTCGACGCCGCGGTCGTGGTGCCGCAGGACGCGCTCATCCGCGACGAGGAAGGCTTCGTCGTGTACGTCGCAGTGCCCGACGGTGCGGAGGGCTGGGTGGCCGAGGTGCGCCCGGTCGAAACCGGCGCGGCGGAGGCCGATCGGGTCATGGTCGAGAGCGGCCTGCAGGCGGGCGACCTGGTGATCGTGCTCGGACAGCACCGCGTTTCCGACGGCGATCGCGTGACCATCGTGGAGGATCGGGGCGAGGAGTCGGCCGAGGCCGAATCGGTCCCGGAGGTGATCGAATGATCTTCAGGCGAAACGACAAGGCGAACGGGCACGGTGGGCCCGAGCCGTCCGAGCAGCACGCGCACGCTCTGGGCGGTCAGCCGGACGATCCGGAGCGGCTGTCCAGGTTCAAGGAGTTCTTCCTGACGAGCGTGGCGCTCCGGCATCGGACGAGCGCGCTCGTGCTCCTGGTGATCATCGGCGTGTTGGGTCTGCTTTCGTACAGGGCGCTGCCGCGCGAGTCCAACCCGGACATCACGATCCCGTTCATCGCCGTCAACACGATCTACACGGGCGCGTCGCCCTCCGACGTGGAGCAGCTCGTCACGCGC
Organism: Gemmatimonadota bacterium; assembly: GCA_039715185.1. Classification (NCBI taxonomy): domain Bacteria; kingdom Pseudomonadati; phylum Gemmatimonadota; species Gemmatimonadota bacterium. The sequence goes on along the minus strand of JBDLIA010000005.1, from coordinate 73,021 downwards.
GTGATCGAGGAGGACCTCAACACGATCGCGGACATCAAGGAGCTCACGTCCACGTCCATCGAGGGCTACTCGAGCATCACCGCCGAATTCGACGCGGACCTGGACGTCGAGGACGCGCTCGCGCAGGTGCGCGAAAAGGTGGATCTGGCGCGGCCCGATCTGCCGGACGACGCGGAGGAGCCGGCCGTCGTCGAGTTCAACCTGTCCGAGCAGCCGATCATGCAGGTGAACGTGTCGGGCCAGTACGGCGCGGCGCAGCTGCGGAATGTGGGCGAGGCGCTGCAGGACAAGCTGGAGCAGATCCCTTCCATTCTCGAGGTGGTGCTGCGAGGCGACCTCGAACGGGAGGTGTCGGTCGACATCGACCTGGCCAAGCTCAAGGCCTACGACGTAGCCTTCCAGGACGTGATCGACGCGATTCGCTCCGAGAACGTGAACATCCCGGGCGGCAGCGTGGATGTCGGCCCCATGAAGTACCTCGTGCGCGTGGACGGGGAGTTCGACGACCCCGCGGGCCTGTCTGACATCGTCGTGCTGGAGAGGGCCGGGCAGCCGATCTACCTGCGCGACATCGCCACAGTGGAGTTCGACTACAAGGAGCGCGACAGCTACGCGCGCCTGGACGGCGCGTCGGTGGTCACGCTGGACGTCATCAAGCGGACCGGCGAGAACATCATCCAGACGTCGGACGCGGTCAAGATCGCGATCGACGAGATGCTGCCCGCTTTCCCGGCGAGCACCAGCATCAAGGTGACCTCGGACGCATCCGAGGACATCCACATGATGGTGAGCAGCCTGGAGAACAACATCATCTCCGGGCTCATCCTGATCGTCGGGGTGCTGCTGTTCTTCCTGGGGATGCGCACGTCGTTCTTCGTCGGCATATCCATCCCGCTGTCCATGTTCCTGTCCTTCATCCTGCTGCGGGCGATGGGGCAGACGCTGAACATGGTCGTGCTGTTCTCGCTCATCCTCGCGCTGGGGATGCTGGTGGACAACGCGATCGTCGTGGTGGAGAACATCTACCGCTACATGGAGCAGGGCTGGGAGCGCAGCGTCGCCGCCCGCAAGGCGGTCGGCGAGGTCGCGGTACCCGTGATCGCAGCGACCGCGACGACGGTAGCCGCGTTCGCGCCGCTGCTTTTCTGGCCGGGCATTGTGGGCGAATTCATGGGCTTCCTGCCCCGGACGCTGATCATCACCTTGTCGAGCTCGCTGTTCGTGGCGCTGGTGATCATCCCGGTGCTGTGCGCGCTGTTCCTGCGAGTGGACGCGGTCCACGACCACAGTCCGCGGGAGGTGCGGCCCCTGCGCCCGGCGGCGCGCTGGACGTTGATCGGGGCAGGTGCGCTCTTCGCCGCGATCGTCTTCTTGGTGAATCCGATTGCCGCGGTGCTGCTCGCGTCCACAGTCGCTGGGCTGTTCCTGCTTCACCACGCATTCCTCAAGCACGCCACGCGCTGGTTCCAGGAGCACGCTCTGCCGCTGCTGGTCGAGTGGTACGAAGACAGGTTGCGCTGGGCATTGGACCACCGGGTGAAGATCGTGCTCGGCACGATGGGCGTCTTCGTCGTGACCCTGGTTGCCTTCCGTGCGTTCAGCGCCGGCGTGGTCTATTTCCCCGAGGACATTCCGCCCGATCAGATCATCGTTCAGGTGGACGCTCCCACGGGCACCGCGGCCGGCTTCACCAATTCCGTGGCCGAGCGCCTGGAGGGCAGGCTGCGGGACGTCCCGGGCGTCACCGTGGACGAGGAATCCGTGGTCTCCACGATCGGTGGCGGCGGCCGCGGCGGCGGTGGGCAGGACGCCGGCACCATCCGCGTAAGCCTGATCGACTACCAGGATCGCGAGTACGACGCGTTCGAGACGATGAGTCAGCTGGAGGCGGCGCTCGTGCGGGGCATCGCCGGCGCCGACGTCACGGTCACCAAGCCGCAGAACGGGCCCAGCACCGGCGGCAAGCCCATTTCACTGGAGATCGTCGGCCCCGACCCGGAGGTGCTCGAGCGGTTGGCCGACGACGCCATGGCGCTCATCGAAGCATCGCCGGTAGCGGTCAAGCTACAGGGGCTGGAGAACGATCTGGACCAGTCGCGGCCGGAGCTGCGCGTGGAGATAGATCGCGCGCGCGCGGGGCTGTACGGCCTGTCCACCGGCGAGGTCGGCAACGCGATCCGCATGGCGGTGCAGGGAATCGAGGCGTCGAAGTTCCGCACGCCGGACGACGAGTACGACATCGTCGTGCGACTCGCCGAGGAGGACCGGGCCGACCTCGAGTCGCTGCGCAACCTGACCGTAGACGCCGACGGACAGCAGATCCCCCTGACCTCGTTGGCCACCTGGTCGGTGCAGGACGGCTACGGCGCTGTCTTGCGCAAGGACCTGGACCGCGTGGCTTCAATCAACTCGGACGTCGCCGCGGGCCAGAACACCAACGCCGTGCTGGCGGAGGTGCGCGGCGTGGTGAGCGACTTCTCGGCGGACCTGCCGGCGGGGTACTCGCTGCGTTTCGGCGGCCAGTCCGAGGACCAGGCGGAGGCGTCCGCGTTCCTGACGACCGCGTTCTTCTTCGCGCTGGCGTTGATCGCGCTGATCCTGATCTCGCAGTTCAACTCGGTGATCAAGCCTTTCATCATCCTGACCTCGGTCATCATGTCGACGGTCGGAGTGCTGGTGGGCCTCATGATCTTCCGCATGCCGTTCGGGATCATAATGACCGGCGTCGGAGTGATCTCGCTCGCGGGCATCGTCGTCAACAACGCGATCATCCTGATCGACTACATCGACATCCTGCGCGAGCGCGAGGGCATGGACCGGCGCGAGGCGCTGGTGGTGGGCGGCAAGACCCGCTTCCGGCCGGTGGTGCTGACGGCGATCACCACGGCGCTCGGACTGGTGCCGCTGGCGATAGGGCTGAACTTCGACTTCTTCGGCCTGTACGGTTCGCTCAGTCCCGAGATGTACTGGGGCGGCATCCAGGCCAAGTGGTGGGGTCCGATGGCGGTCGCGGTGATCGTGGGGATCCTGTTCGCCACGTTCCTGACGCTGGTCTTGGTACCCGTGATGTACTCCATCACCGACGACCTCGCCGACTGGTTCCGGGGCCACTACACCTACGCCGACGAAGTGGACGCCACCGGGACGGGCGGAAGCGGCGGCCAGGCCGACGAGGAGTACGATCGTCGGCCTGCGGGCGAGCGCGAGCCCGAGGCCGAGCAGGTTCCGGTGCTGGCGAGGACGCAGCTGCGACCAGGAGAGGCGTAGACTGGCGCCGGCGGGCGACGCCGATCTATCGATGTCGTCCGCTGGTCGGTTTCCCGGGATCACCGACCAAGCGGCGTCGATGAGTGGCGCGAAGCACACGCGACCGTCAGTCGTAGTACCAGCGGATCCCAAGGTTGCAGCCGGTCCCTCTTCGGTACATGCCATGGAGCTGCTCAGAGACGATCAGGTTCCGAACGCGCGGGTGGAGCGCCGCGAAAGTGCGCGCTCGCACCTGTTCTTCGGTGTCCTGCTGACGGCGCTCGGACTCGGCGCGGCGGCCCTCCCGGTATTCGTCCAGGAGGCGCGCTCCTTCTTCGCCCTGGCGCCGCTCGTCGTCATCGCCGCCTCGCTCCTGCTGGTCGGCCGCGTCGGCATCGGCTCCTTCGCCGCGAGCCGAGATTCCCGCGCCTGGCTCGTGCGCAGGGCGGGAGACCGGACCTACCTGCGCTTCCGGTCCTTCCACAACCGCCGCTTTGACCCCGGCACGCCAACCGTCGCGGCGTTCGCGGCGCAGGAATTGGCGTGGGCTCGGCCGCTCGTGCGGACGCTGCAGGAGCCGGGCGCGGAGGGTGGTTGGACGAGTACGCTGCGGGTGAAGCACGTGGAGATCGGCCTGGCTGCGGGTCCGGCGCCCCGGGAGCTGAGCGAGGCGATCGTCGCCGAGAGCAAGAGGCGGGACTCGCGCGGCGCCCGCACCAACCATCAACCGCTTAGCGTCTCTCCCGCGGGTACCCTCCTGCTGGAGACGGCGCGGCCGGCGGCGGTGGCGGCGTTGCTCGAGGATATCGTCGAGGTCCGCGAAGAAGTCGTCGTCGACGCGCACGACTTCGAGCGCATGAGCGCGGGCCAGAAGTCGACGCACGCGCGCGAGCTCGCCCGCTCCGGGCGTACCATCTCCGCGGTCGCAGCCAAGCGGGAAGCGAGCGGCGGCAGCCTGGCGGACGCGCGGGACAGCATCGGACGCGATCCGGCCTGATCGCCTACTGTGACAGCGTCGGTCACATCGCCCATTGGTCGGGCGTTCTCCGGGGGAAACACGACCCATTCCGGAGCTGCCAAAGTGACCGCTGCCATGCGATTCGCCCTCTTCTCCGCAGTGCTTCTAGCTGCCTGCGGCGACGACCCGGTGGACCCCGGCCCCGAGCCGGGGGTTCCCGTCGAGGTCTCGATCACCGGAGCATCCGCCGCCCTGGTGCAGGGCGACGTCGTGGCTCTCCAGGCCTCGGTCCTGGACGGCAACGGGGACGCCGTAGCGAGGGCGATTACCTGGAGCTTGTCCCCGGCGGGCGCGGGGCTCCTTTCGGATATCGGGCGGCTCGTGGCCTACCAGGCCGGCACGGTGTCCGTGATCGCGACCGCCGACGGCCTGGCCGATACCGCGGCCATTTCGGTCACCGCGCGGGGCCTGTCAGGGTCCTTCACCATCGTGGGCGGCGCCGACCGCACCGACGGCGACAACCTGGATTTCTGGATCGTCGGCAGCCACGCGCTCTCCGGTACGCGCTTCATCGACGGATCCAGGACCGACGCCGTCATCCTGGCGTGGGATGTGTCGACCCCGGCGGCGCCGTTCGTGACGGACTCCGTGATCATCCCGGCGCTGCGGCTGAACGACGTAAAGATCCGCGCCGACGGCGCCTTCGCGGTCGGCACGCGCGAGGTGGTCGACGAGGGTGGCATCGACTTCATCGGCCTCGCCGATCCCGCGCATCCGACGCACCAGTTCTTCCTGACGGATCAGGCCATGGCCGCCGGAGTCCACAACGTCTGGATCGAGGGCGACATCGTATACGTCGCCACCGACGCGACCGGATCACCGAGCGGCATGCGCATCGTGGACGCGAGCCTGGGGGTGCCCGCCGTGGTCGGCGGGTTCGAAATCCCGAGCGCCGATGGCCCGCTGCACGACATCTACGTGCGCGACGGGCTGGCCTTTCTGTCCTACTGGGATGAAGGACTCGTCATCCTGGACGTAGGCGGAGGCGGCGCCGGCGGGGCGCCGACCGCGCCCGTGGAGCTGAGCCGCATCGACCTCGACGGCAATACGCACAACGCTTGGTACTGGCCCGCGACGGGCTATGTCTTCGTCGGCGAGGAGGATTTCCAGAGGCCCGGCATCGTGCGCATCGTGGACGCGAGCGACCCGACGGCGCCCGAGCTGGCCGCCACCATCACGTTCCCCGGGCAGACACCCCACAACTTCTGGCTCGACGAGGCGCGGGAGATCCTCTACATCGGCTGGTACGGTGAAGGGCTGGTGGCCGTGGACGTGAGCGGCCAGCTCGCCGGGGATCTGCGGCTCGGAGGCCGCATCATAACGTCGCTCCGCTACGATGGCGGTGCCGCCAACTGCTTCGACGGGGCTTCCACCTGCACGTTCGCGCCTCAGATCGTGGGCGATAACATATGGGTGATGGACCTGAACAACGGCTTGCGGGCGCTGCGTCCGGATTTCTAGACCGGCCTACACCTCGAACGTAGCGAGCACGGGAGCGTGGTCGCTGGTGCCCACGTCCGCCTGGACCTCGCAGCCCACGACGCGCTCGTACAGCGCCTCGCTGGCGAGCACGTAGTCGATGCGCCAGCCGATGTTGCGCTCACGCAGGCTCCGCCACGGAGCCCACCAGGTGTAGAGCCGGTCGTTGTCGGGGTCCAGCGAGCGGCCCACGTCCACCAACCCCTGCTCGATCACCGAGCCGAGCAGGTCCCTTTCCTCCGGGCGGGTGCCGATCTGGTCCTTCTTGCGCTGCTCCTTGGGGTGCAGGTCGGCGTCCGTGAGCGCCACGTTGAGGTCGCCGCACAGGAGCGCTGAACGGCCCTCGTCTCGCAGCGCGGCCGCGTACTCCCTCAGCGCGCCCAGGAACCACAGCTTGGCCTCGAAGTCCTTGCCGCCGTTGGGCACGTAGATCGACGCGAACTCGATCCCGCCCGCGCTGGCGGTGGCGATGCGCGTCTCGATGTCGAACGCGGGGTGGGAGAACTCGGGGCGGTCCGGAAAGCGCTCCTTGCGCAGGTGCAGAGACACGCCCGAGTAGCCGCCCGTACCGTGCCACACGTTCCAGTAGCCGTCCAGATCACGAAGCCGCTCGGAGAGCACCGAGGGCGCCGCCTTGATCTCCTGGAGGCAAACGACGTCCGGAGAGGCGACGTCCAGCCACGCGTGGAACTGGACCTCGCGCGCACGCACGCCGTTGACGTTCCAGGTGGCGACACTCAGCCGGCTCACGTCAGACGCTTCTCCATCATGAGGACCCGCGGGCCGTAGCCGGTCAGGCGTTCCTCCAGCCCCCGCCAACCCATTCTCTCGTGAAACGCCAGCGAGCCCTCGTTGAGCGGCTCCGTGTTGACCTCGCAGGTCAGGCGCGGGATACCCCTCTGCCGCGCCCAACCCTCGAAGTCCTCGTAGAAGCGCCGGCCCAGCCCGCGTCCCCTGTGGTCCGGCGAGACTACGACTCGGTCGACGTACGCGAAGTCCTCCTCGTCCCGCGCCTCGAACCAGGCCAGGTTCTCGCTGTGGTAGTCGTCTCCGCGGCGAAAGCCGATCAGCATTCCGCCGAGCGCCCCGTCGTCATCGACCGCCACGCGAAAGTAGGGCGCGGCGGACAGGTACCAACGCACGCCGGCCACCGTCTCGTAGCTCAACTCCTGCGCGTTGGCGTTGTTGATCGCCGTGAGCACGCGCAGGTCCTCCAGGGAGGCGTCGCGCAGGCGCACTAGCGGCTGCTCGCCCACCGATGAAGCGCGCGCACGTTGAGCGGTCCCCAGTCCTCGAACTGGCCCCAGTCCGCGTACGCCTCGAGCCGGACTCGCGCCGCCGTTTCGTCCTCGCTCAGGCCCTCTTCGACAGCCGCTTCGACGGCTTCCCGCAAGTCTCCGTAATAGGCTATCTGCCGCTCGATGCTGGAGCGGTCTCCGGCGGGACCGTGGCCAAACACGACGGTATCGAACTCCAGGTCGGGGAGTCGCCCCAGCGTCTCGAAAAACTCCGGGAAGTGATAGTCCGGAAGCTCGCGGAAGCCGACGCGGTCGTGCGACACGAAGTCGACGGCGAACGCGACGCGCTGCTCGGGGACGAGCACGATGGTCATGTTGTCGCTGTGGCTCCTGCCCAGGAAGTGGAGCTCGACGGATCGTTCGGCCGAGCCAAGAGTCAGGATCTCGCGGTAGGTGATGTCGGGCACCGGAAGCGCCGGGTCGTTGCGAGCGGCCAGCTTGGGGGCCGCGGCCTCGTGCGCTATGATCGGCGCGTCGCTGTCCAGCGCCGCCCGCAGGGCGTTCGCGCCGGTGGCGTGGTCGGCGTGATCGTGGCTGTAGACGATTGCGCGCAGGGCGGCGTCGGGAGCCACGGCGCGGATCTCCTCGGCTAGTTGCCGGGCGGCGTCCTCCGAAATCGGATCGACCACAACCACGCCCTCCGGCGCCACCACGAAGAAGGCGTTGTGGAAGTTCCAGCGGAAGGCGTAGATGCCGTCGTCGATGCGGGTCGTCTCGAAGCTCGGGGCATCCTGCGCGGACGCCGACTCCGGGACGAGCGCCGGGATCGTCAGGAGCGCCGCCATCGAGACGTTGAGCAGGCCGGTTCTGAGCGTAGCGCGTGCCACGGGATCCTCCTGGTTCCGGGGGTAGAGGGCCGTCAAGATGCCGGGCACCGCCGGCGACGACAAGGGAACTGAAAGGGGAATCAGCGATGTCGGACCTGTGGTTTCCGGTCGCTCTCCTGGTGGCGGGGGCGATCCTCTACTGGGTGACCTGGCCGATCGCCCGAGCGCTCGCCGCGCGCCGCGGGCCGAGGCCGTCGTTCAACCTCCGGCCGAGCGAAAACACGCGCGCACAGTGGCGGGAGGTGGCGTGGTCGTCGGCGGCGCTGATCGCTACCATGGCGGCGATCCTGGTCCTGTTGGAGACTGCGCAGGCGCTGGGGTGGGTCGTGCCCGGGGGGGCCGGCTAGGGATCTCGGCCTGCGGCAGCGGCCGCCTCTCGTGCGTCTTCGACCCACCGCCGGTGGGCGTCGACCGGCAGGTCGTAGCTGCGGACGAAGGCGTCGAAGTAGCGCGCGGCGGCGGCCTCGTCTCCCATCTCACGCAGCGCGCGGGCGCGCTGCAGGTAGTCCAAGGACGACAGCGCGAGGTCGGCCGCCGCCGCTTCCGGGCGCGAGGCGCCCGGGCGCTCCCACCATCCCAGCAGCGGCAGCGCGTCGTTCGCCTTGCCGTGCCGGATGAACCAGTGGGCGGCGGCGAGCCTGTCGACAGGGGTCAGGAAGGGGTGGGCGGAGTCCTCTGCTGGCACCGGGATAGGTCTGCCTTGCCGGTCCTCCTCCAGCCTGCGAAGGAGCCTCGCCGCGCGCAGCTCTTCGTCGTCCAGGGCCAGTTGAAACGCGCGCAGCGATCTCTCCAGGTCGGTCGATGCCGGCGCCGGCGATTCGGTCAGGCTCAGGCGGGCGCGGTCCATCGCATCGCTGTCGCCCGCTACGGCGGCGGCGATGCCGTCCAGCCACTCCAGCTCGGCGCCCTCGTCTTCATTCCCCGCTGCGCCGTCTTCCATTCCGGCGCGGGCGCGATCCATCACCTCCCGGTCGAGCGCCCCCATCCAATAGCCGATGACCGCCCACCGGTACCGTTCGAGAGGCGGGGACTCGATCGCGTCCAGCGCGAGGCCCCAGGCGCCGCGCGCGGCCAAGCGCGCGTGCACCGCGCCGGGCACGTCCCGCGCCCTCTCGAGAGGCTCCTCCGCTCGCGATTTGGCGGACGCGGTAGACGTGGGTGTGGTGCGTGGCGCGTCCCTACTCGCCGAGTACAGGTACCCTCCTGTCAGCGCGGCGATGAACACCGCCAGGACGGTTACTGCCACCGCGGTCGCACGCGCATTGGGGCGTCCGGGTGGGCTCGAATCGGGTAGGCGAGAGGACATGGTCCGACAGCCTAGACCTGGCCGGTCCGGCCCGCAACGAGGGCGTGGTGGGCCGTACGTTCACCTTCGAGGCTCCGGGCGGCGCCGCATCGACCCCACCGCCTAGCAGGTCGCTGAAGAAGGGTAGCGAGCCGCGTTGGGAGCGCCACGGGGTCGGATGCAAGGCAGCGCGACGAGGCGATACCGCTGCGTATCGGGGAGGAGCGCTAACGACGTCAGACGGCCCCGTGCCGCCCCAACCCGAAGGGAGCAGGCCGCACTCCCCTTTTTCAGCGACCTGCTAGTGCCGCCCTCGACCTCAATCGCTGATGGGCACCTGGAAGGCGTAATCGCGACCGACCGTATCGACCACCAGGCGTCCACGGAACGACGCGGTGTCGAACTGACCGGCATCCTCGACGTTCCATTCGAATGCGTTGAGCCGGATGCTCGGCAAGCCGCCGGTGATGGTCAGGGCGCCCTCCATCGCCATCGTCAGGAGCGGCTCGGCGAACGCGGTCCAGCGCACCGAGAAGTCCCCGCTCAAGCGCGTGCCCGAGGTGAGCGGGCAGTCCGTGAACGAGGCCGTGATCCCCGTCAGCCCCGACAGCGTGTCGGGCAGAACAGCGAACGAACCGCAATCGAAGGTGTGCTCGTGCGGCCCGCGGCCGAACTCCAGCTGCTCGCCAAAGAGGATCCCCGACAGCGCCAGGAGCGGGTCGAACACCACGCGGCGTACGTCGTCATCGGAGAGCGCGGCGAGCTCGTTACCGGGGTTCGGGATGTCGATGGAGGGCGAGGCGCTGAAGACAGCGACAGGCGCACCGCGCGCGTCATAGGCCACGGTCTTGCCCAGCGCGTCGATCGTCGCGGAGTCGGGCTCGATCGCGGCGGCGCGCCCAGCGCCCGCCGCGACATCGATGCCGTCAACCCTCATGTCGGGTAGCGCGATCAGTCCCTCCGCGGTCCTGAGCGTCGCGCTGCCGGTCACTTCCACGCCCACGATCACGCCAAGGGAGTCGGTGGCGGACACGACTTCCAGCTCTCCGTCGAGCACGACTCCGTCCCCCAGGTTGCAGGAATGCGCTGCCGCGATAGTCGTGCTGCCCCGATCCGCGTAGTCGATGAGGCCACGTGGGGGGCAGGGGAGAAAGTTGTCGAAGAAGGCGAAGCCGCGCGACGCCGCGGCGAGCGCGATGGCCGCACCGGCCGCCTTCGAGAGCGCGAGCGTGGTATCCCCCCCGAAGAATCCGATCACGGGCCCAGGGGGCGGTTTCGGCTCCAGGGGGTCGCCGCCGCCGTCCCCGCACGCGCTGCCGATGAGCGACGCCGCGAGCAGCGGGAGCAGGATCGTCCCGCCCGGACGGCGTCTGGTTCGGTTTCGGGGCCCGCGCGCGGCGGAGGAGCGATTCATCGAGAGCCGTTTGGTCTGAAGGGCGGCGCCGGTGCGGGCTGTGTCTGCAGGATCAATCCAGGTCTACATAGTAACGCATCGCTCGCCCGCGGAGTTTTCCATCGCCGCCACCTCGCCACGTTCTCCCAGGATTCCCTTGACCGGCGATCCCCCTTGCCTAGCTTTGAACCACAGTCGGTGCGTCGTCGGGCAGGTCAGCGACGCCGCGCCTCGCTGGGCCGGGGGAGACATTTGCGGCCGCTTGAGACCCCCGGGGCGGTTTGCCCGCCCGAACCAAACGCCTAAAGTGCCGGGACAGAGCGGACGAGGACCCGTACCGATCCCCGCACCACAGGAGTGGTCGCGGGGGTTTTCTATGGGGAGTCGATGAGCGAGTCGCGCTACATCACGAGCCTGGCCGATCGCGTCCTGGTCTACGACGGGGCGATGGGCACGAGCATCCAGACGCTCGGGCTCGGCGCGGCCGACTTCGGAGGCGACGCGCTCGTCGGCTGCAACGACTACCTGGTGATCTCGCGCCCGGATGCCATCGAGCGGGTCCACGCCTCCTTTCTGGAGGTGGGCTGCGACGTGATCGAGACCGACACGTTCCGCTCCAACCGGCTGACCATGAAGGAGTACGGGCTCGAGGACCGGATCGTGGAGATCAACGCCGCGGCCGCTGCGCTCGCCCGCAGCGTCGCGGATCGGTTCTCCACGCCGGACCGACCGCGCTTCGTCGCCGGCAGCATCGGCCCGAGCGGCTTCCTGCCCAGCACGTCGGAGCCCGGCCTGGGCGACGTGACCTACGCCGAGCTCGCCGAGGTCTTCGCCGAGCAAGCGCGCGGGCTGGTCGAGAGCGGCGCGGACGTCCTGCTCATCGAGACCAGCCAGGACATGCTCGAGGTCAAGGCGCAGGTCGCGGGGATCCGCCGCTACTTCGCGGAGTCGGGCCGCACGGTGCCGATCCAGGCGCAGGTCACGCTGGACACCTCGGGCCGCATGCTGCTGGGGACCGACATCGCCGCCGCCGCCACCGTGCTCCGCGCGCTGCGCGTGGACGCGATCGGCCTGAACTGCTCCACCGGGCCGGAGCACATGCGGCAGGCGGTGCGTTGGCTGTGCGAGAACGCGCCGCTGCCTATCAGCGTCATCCCCAACGCCGGCATCCCGCACAACGAGGCCGGGGAGGCGGTCTATCCGCTCACCGCGGAAGCGCTGGCCGACGCGCACGAGGAGTTCGTCGTGAAGTTCGGCGTCAACGTAGTCGGCGGCTGCTGCGGCACCACGCCAGAGCACATCCGCCAGGTCGTGGAGCGCGTGGGCGGCGCGAAGCCCGCGCCCCGCTCGCCCGCGCCGCCGCCGCGCCTGGCCAGCGCGATGACAGCGTTCGACATGAAGCAGATCCCGGCGCCCACGTTGATCGGGGAGCGGGTGAATACGCAGGGATCGCGGGCGGTCAAGCGGTTGCTGCTGGCCGACGATCTGGACGGCGTGCTGGAGATCGCGCGCGGGCAGGTGGAGGGCGGCGCCCACCTGCTGGACGTGTGCGTGGCGCTCACCGAGCGCGCCGACGAGGCGGACCAGATGCGCGAGCTGGTCAAGCGGCTCGCACAGGCGGTGGAAACGCCGCTCGTCGTCGACACCACCGAGGTCGACGTGATGGGGGCGGCGCTCGAGCAGTATCCCGGCCGCGCTACCGTCAACTCGATCAACCTGGAGGCGGGGCGCGCCAAGGCGGACGCGGTGCTGCCCGTTGCGCGCGAGCACGGCGCGGCGGTGGTGGCGCTGACCATCGACGAGGTCGGCATGGCCAAGACCGCCGAGCGCAAGCTGGAGGTCGCGCGCCGGATCGCGGGAATCGCCGTGGACGAGCACGGCCTCGCGGCCGAGGACCTGATCTTCGACGCGCTCACGTTTACCCTGGCGACCGGAGAGGAAGAATTCCGCCGCTCGGCCGTCGAGACCATCGAGGGCATCCGCGCCATCAAGGCCGAGCTTCCCGGCGTTTTCACGAGCCTGGGCGTCTCCAACGTGTCGTTCGGCCTCCAGCCGCATGCGCGCGGCGCGCTCAACTCCGCCTTCCTGCACCACTGCGTGGAGGCGGGGCTGGACATGGCGATCGTGAACCCCGCGCACGTCACCCCCTACGCCGAGGTCGACGACGAGGAGCGGGAGCTCGCCGACGACCTGATCCTCGACCGCCGTCCGGACGCGCTGGCGCGCTTCATCGCGCACTTCGAGGGCGTCGAGGCTACCGCCGAAGAGGCCGCCGACCCCACCGTCCAGATGGCCCCCGACGAGGCCATTCACTGGAAGATCCTGCACCGCAAGAAGGACGGGATCGAGCAGCTGGTGGACGCCGCCATCGCGGGTCGCGCGGGGGTTTCGCCGGAGGACTTGTCGGGTACCAAGGAAGACGCGGCCGCGGTCGCCACGCTGAACGACGTGCTGCTGCCCGCCATGAAGGAAGTGGGCGACAAGTTCGGCTCGGGCGAGCTGATCCTGCCCTTCGTGCTGCAGTCCGCCGAGGTGATGAAGCGCGCCGTGGCAAGGCTGGAGACTTATCTGGAGCGGCTGGACGGGCAGGCCAAAGGGATCGTGGTGTTGGCGACCGTTTTCGGCGACGTCCACGACATCGGCAAGAACCTGGTCCACACCATCCTGGCCAACAACGGCTACGCCGTGCACGACCTGGGCAAGCAGGTGCCCGTGAACGACATCATCGCCAAGGCCGAGGAGGTGGGCGCGGACGCCATCGGACTGTCCGCTCTGCTGGTATCCACTTCGCGCCAGATGCCGGCGTGCGTGCAGGAGCTGTCCGCGCGCGGGCTAGGCTATCCGCTGCTCTGCGGAGGCGCCGCGATCAACCCGTCGTTCGTGCGTCGGGCGGCGTTCCTGGACCCCGAGACCGGGGCGGTGGAGCCCGGGACTGCGGCTGTGTACGAGGCGGGCATCTGGTACTGCAAGGACGCGTTTGCGGGCCTGGAGGCGGTGGACGCGCTGGTCGATCCGACGCGCCGCGACGCTTTCCGCACGGAGCGTCTGCGCGACATCCGCGAAGGTGCCGCGCGCCGGGAGGAGCTCAAGGCGCGGGCGGCGGAGTTGGCGCCCGCCGTTGTCGACGCACGGCCCGCGGCTGACATCGAGGTTCCCACGCCCGCGTTTGCCGGCGTGAAGGTCATCGACCGCATCCCGCCCTCCGAGCTGTTCGAACTGATCGACCTGAACACGCTCTACCGGCTGCACTGGGGCGCCAAGAACGCCAAGGGCGAGGAGTGGGAGCAACTCGTGGGCGAGGAGTACGAGCCTCGGCTGCGGCGCTACGAGCAGGACGCGATCTCCGGCGGGTGGCTGCGCACGCGCGCCGCGTACGGGTTCTTCCCGGCGGCGTCCGAGAGTGACGCGCTCGTGGTGTTCGACCCGCAAGACCCGCTCGCGGAGTCGACGCGCTTCGAGTTTCCACGCCAGCCGGGCCGTGAGCGGCTGTGTCTGGCGGACTATTTCCGCCCCCGGGATGGCGCCCCGACGGACGTGGTCGGCTTCCAGGTCGTGACCGTGGGCGACGCCCTGCTCGAGCGCTCCGAAGCGCTGATGAAGGGGGGCGAATACTCCGAGGGGTTCTTCCTGCACGGTTTCGGCGTGCGCCTGGCCGAGGCCGCCGCCGAGTGGGTACACCGGCGCATGCGTCGGGAGTTGGGCATCGCGCCCGAACGCGGGTTGCGTTACTCGTGGGGGTACCCGGCGTGCCCCGACCACAAACAGCACTTCCGATTGTTCGACTTGCTGCCGGCGCGCGAGCGGCTGGGGCTCGACCTGACCGAAGCCGGGGCGTTGGTGCCGGAGCTGTCCACCGCCGCCCTGGTCGTGCACCACCCCGACGCGAAATATTTCAGCGCGGAGGACGATCGATGAAGTCCCGCACGCCGGCCGCGCTGCGTCCGTTCTTGGCCTCCCCTCTGAGAACCGCGAGCTTGCTCGTCAGCGCGGCGGCCGCGGTGGCCCTGTTCGAGCTCGGGCGGACGGTGCTCGCCGGCGGCGCCGGCTCGAGCGCGGGGCTGGGTTGGGGCTTGCGGCCCGAGTCCGTGCCCGCCGACGGCGGTGTGTTCGGTCGGACGGCCTTCGCCCGCTCCGTGGACTCCCTTCAGGCCGAGGGGCTCGAGGCTCTCCTAACGCTCTTCGCGGGGGTGTTCTGCGCGGCCGTCCTGGCCACCTGCACCAACGCACTCGCCGGCTGGGCGCAGCACGGTCTCGCCCGGCGGAGCGCCAGCGCGACCCGCCGGTCTCTGGGAGAACCCCGGTGGGTGCGCCTGCGCCGATCCGTCGGCCCGCTAGTGTTGATTACCGGCACGGGCGCGCTTCTGGGCGGCGGACCGGGCTGGGCCGTATCGGTGGGGCTGCTGGCCACGCTTCCGGAATCGCTCGCGCGCGTCGGCGCGACCCCGTCGGCGCCCGCCGCGGCGCTCACCGGCGCCCTGCTCGCGCTGGGCGCGGCGCTGCTGGGCCTGCTGTCCACGAGTTTGGGCCGCCGGCGCCTGCCGGCCTTGCTGAGTATTGGCGCTCGCGTCACCGAGGATCCGGCGGTGGGGTTCTTCCGGCGCTCCATGGCGAGCGTCCAGATCGCCGCTTTGGTGACTGTCGTCGGCACCGTGTTCGTCCTGGGCTGGGCGGTCCTATCCCCTCAGCGGGACGCTTGGACGGGGTTCGAGGTCGGTGACACGGCTGTGGCGCGTGTGGAGCTTGGGGGCGTGGGCGAGGAGGCTCTCGCGCTGCTGCACGTTGGAATCCGCGAGTCGCTGTCGACGGCCACGGGAGCGAGCGCGGTGTCCATCTCCAGCCCTGGAACGCTGACGGGACAAGGCGCACGCGACTACGTGACGACGTACTGCGGGGCGTGCCCGGCCGGAGGGATGGTGGTCGACATCATCAGCGTCGACGCCCGCAGGGCCGCGGTGAGCGCGGGGTTCTTCGAGGCGCACGGCCAGGCCGCGCTGGAGGGGCGTTCCTTCGGTACGGAGGACGCTCCGGACGCTCCGGGCGTGGTGCTCGTCAGCGAGTCATACGCGCGCCGATTCGTCGACGGCGTCGCGATCGGCAAGCGCGTCATGGCGAGCGCCCGGGAGCCGGCCTGGTCCACCATCGTGGGGGTCGTGCCGGATCTGCCGGAAGGGGGCTTCGCCGCCGCCGGCGATCCGGTGCCCTCGATTTACCTGCCCGCGGCCCAGGCGCTGCCGTCTCGGTTCGACGTCGCGCTTCAGGGCGTCGAGGAGCCGGCCGAGGTTGATGCCGTCCTGGCGGAGGCGCTCGCGGCCGGGTTGCCAGCGAGCGCGCGCGTCCGGGTATCTGAAGCGCGGCCCTTGGTAGCTCTCCTGGCCGAGACCGCGGCGGCGCCGCGCTGGCTCGCGCTGCTGCTTGCGGCTGCCGCCTTGCCGGCGCTGATCCTGTCCCTCATCGGCATGGTAACCACCATGCGCGAGGACGTGCGTGCGCGCTCCTGGGAATTCGGCATCCGCGCGGCGCTGGGCGCGAGCCCGCGCTCGCTCGCCCGATCTATCGTCCTGCGCGGCGCCGGGGTCGGCGCTCGCGGCCTGGTCGCGGGTCTGCTGATGTTGATGGCCGTGAACCAGACCCTGGCCGACCGGCTGCCCGCGCTAGGCGGCGTGGGAGCGGGGCTCATGGGGTCGCTCGCGCTGGCGGTGATGGTGATCAGCGTAGGCGCCTCGATCGGCCCGGCCCGGCGCGTGAGCCGGTCGGACCCGGGGCTGGCGCTGGCGCGGCGCGACGCGTGAGCGACATCCGCGCGCTCATCGAAGACGGCCGCCCGCACCTATTCGATGGCGGAATGGGCACGATGTTGTACTCGGGCGGCGTGTTCATCAATCGCTGCTACGACGAGCTCAACGTCACCGAGCCGGCGATCGTGGGCGACATTCACAAGGCCTATGCGCGCGCGGGCGCGGAGATCGTCGAGACCAATACCTTCGGAGCCAATCGCGTCAAGCTGACCCAGCACGGCCTCGGAGACAGGGTGCGCGAGATCAACGCGCGCGCCGCGGAGATCGCGCGTCGGGCCGTCGCCGAGGACGTGGCCGTCGGCGGCTCCATAGGTCCGCTGGGGATACGGATCGAACCCTACGGTCCCACCTCCGTCGACGAGGCACGGACGTTCTTCCGGGAACAGGTGGAAGGACTGCTGGAGGGAGGGGTCGACGGCTTCGTGCTCGAGACCTTCTCGTTCCTGGAGGAGATCAGGCAGGCGCTGGAGGCGGTTCGCGAGTTGACCGACCTGCCGGTGTTCGCGCAGATGGCCATCGGCGAGGACGGGAGTACCGCGTACGGCACCGCCCCGGAGGTGTGCGGGGCGAGGTTGTCGGAGTGGGGCGCCGACGTGGTCGGGCTGAACTGCTCGGTCGGTCCCCACGGAGTGCTCCAGGCCGTTGATCGGATGGCCCCCGTGGTTGGCGTGCCGCTGTCCGCGCAGCCCAACGCGGGACTGCCGCGCGAGGTGCACGGCCGCCAGATGTACATGGCTTCGCCGGAGTATTTCGCCAAGTACACGCGGCGACTGCTCGACGCGGGCGTGCGGTTCGTCGGCGGCTGCTGTGGCACCACGCCGGAGCACGTGCGGCGCATGGCCGATGTGGTGCGGATGCGATCCCCCCGCGTCACCGTGTCCGTGGGAGAAATGCCCGTCGGCGGCCCCGCTCCGCGCGAGCCGGTACCGCTGGCAGACCGCTCCTCCATCGGCGCGAAGCTCGCCCGTGGTGAATTCGTGACCTCGGTGGAGATCGTTCCCCCCAAGGGGATCGACCCGGCGCGCATGCTCGGGGGCGTGCGGACCCTGCGCGAAGCCGGCGTCGACGGCGTCAACGTACCGGACGGCCCTCGCGCGCAGATGCGCATGAGCGCGCTGGCCACGTCCGCATTGATCCAGCGGGAAGGCGGCATCGAGCCGATCGTCCACTACAGCTGTAGGGACCGCAACCTGCTGGGCATGCTGTCGGACCTGCTGGGCGCGCACGCGCTGGGGGTTCGCAACCTGCTGATCGTCACGGGGGACCCGCCCAAGATGGGCCCGTACCCGGACGCCACCGCGGTCTTCGATATCGACTCCATCGGCCTCACCAACCTGGTGTCGCGGCTCAACCACGGGCTGGACCCCGGGAACAACGCCATCGGCGAGCCGACGGAGTTCGCGATCGGGGTGGCCGCCAATCCCAGCGCAGTGGACGCCGAACACGAGCTCGAGCGCTTCCACTGGAAGGTCGACGCGGGTGCCGAGTTCTGCGTCACGCAGCCGGTCTTCGACCCCGCCCAACTGCTGGACTTCGTGCGCAGCGCCCAGGAGCGGGACATGAGCATTCCGGTTGTGGCCGGCATATGGCCGCTGGTGTCGGCACGCAACGCCGAGTTCCTGGCCAACGAGGTGCCGGGGATCAGCGTGCCGGACCCGGTCATCGAGCGCATGCGCGCGGCCAGCGCGCGCGGCAAAGAGGACGCGCTGGAGGAGGGCCTCGCGATCGCCCGCGAATGCCTGGCGGCGGTCCGCGGCGTGATCCAGGGCGTGCAGGTGAGCGCGCCGTTCGGGCGCGTCGAGGTGGCGTTGAGCGTGCTGGACGGCGTCGCTTCTTGATACACCCGCGCCGGCCTCCGATCTTGCCCGCGCGACCCCTGCGGATCGAGGCCTGAGTGTCCTTCGGCAAACGACTCCTGGAAAGACTCAAGCACGGCGACGTGTGGCGCGTGCTGGCCATCTACCTGGCGGCTGGCTGGGTGGCTCTGGAGGCCATCGACGTGCTCACCTCCGTCCTGCGATTGCCCGACTGGTTTCCGGCGGTGGGCCTGGGCATGCTGGTCGTCGGCCTGCCCATCGTGCTCGCCACGGCGATCGCCCAGGCGCGCTCGCTTTCTTCCAGAGCAGAGCCGGGTATTTCCCCCGCTCGGGCCGGTGCGGAGGCCACCCAGCCGGCGTCATCTCCGCCCCGCCCGCTCTTCCCCGCCTCCGTCGGAAAGCTGCTCACCTGGAAGAATGCCATCGGCGTGGGCATCCTGGCGTTCGCCGCGTGGGGCGTATTCGCGGCCGCCTGGGTGGCGTTCTCGGGGGGCCCCAGGGCGGGCGCCGCGTTGGTCGACGTCGCAGCCGACGCCGACCCGGACAAGGTGGCGGTGGTTCCGTTCACGGTCCGGGGCGGCGCCGAGTACGCCTACCTGGGCGACGCGATGGTCAACCTGCTGACCAGGAAGCTGGACGGCGCCGGGGACCTGCGCACCGTGGACGACCGCTCGGTCCTCGATTTCCTCGACGGTCGCGAGGCGCCGGAGGTCGAGCCCGGAATGGCGGCGGCACGCCGCTTCAACGCCGGTACGTGGGTCACGGGCGACATCTTCGCGGCCGGCGGCCGGCTGGAGCTCAGCGCGGCCGTGTACCGGCGTGGAGACGACGAGCCCTTGAGCAGGAGCACGGTGGAGGGCCCGGCCGAGGAGGTCCTGGACCTGGTCGACCGGATGGCCGCCGGCCTTCTCGCCGAGATGGGCGGCGGGCCCACCGCGCGGGTGCAGCGCATCGCCGCCGTCACCACGGACTCGATCGATGCGCTCAAGGCATTCCTGGAGGGGGAGCGCCTGTATCGGCGAGGACGCTTCGACGAATCCACCGAGGCGTTCCAGCGGGCGGTCTCCATCGACACCGCGTTCGCGCTCGCCTACTACCGCCTCAGCCTGCTCGCGGAGTGGAACCTGCGGGGCGACCTGGCCGACTGGGCGGCTGACCGCGCGGTCCGGTCCCTGGACCGGCTCGCCGACCGCGAGCGGGAGTTGCTCGAGGCGCTACAGGTACGCCGCACCGGCGACAACGAGCGTGCGGCCCGGTTGTACAGGTCCATCCTCTCGCTCTACCCCGAGGAGCGCGAAGCGCTCATCGACCTGGCCGAGATCCTGATCCACGCGGCGCCCCTGCGGGGAGGATCGTTCGCGGCGTCGCGGGAGGCGTTCGAGCAGGTGCTCTCCATGGACCCCGAGCACTCCACGTCGCTGCTGCACCTCGCCCGAGTCGCGGCGGCCGAGGGGAAGCTGGCGGAGCTGGACTCGCTCGGCGATCGCTTCCTGCGCATCAACCCCACCGGCGATCGCGCGCTCGAGATCGCCACGTTGAGGGCGTTCGCGCGCGGAGACTCGCTCGCGCAGGAGCGCAGCCTCGCCGCGCTGGCGCAACCGGAGACCTCCGAGTTGAGCATCGCGCTCGCGGCCTGGGACGTCGCTACGTACGCCCGCAACCTGGACGGCGCCGAGCGGATCAGCCGGTTGCTCACGTCCCCCGGACGATCGCTGGGCGGGCACACCCTGGGTCACTCGTGGCTGGCGCACGTGCTGGCGGCGCGTGGGCGGCTGCGCGACGCGAGGGCGGAGTTGGATTCGCTGTCGTCGGAGAACCCGGGCGTCGCGGCCGAGTTCGAGCTGCTCTTGGCGCTGGCTCCGTTCGCGGTCGCGCCGGACGGGGCCCTCGAGGCGGCGCGCGCCCGGCTGACGGCGCTGGACGTCGAGGCGATCCCACCGTCGGGCAGTCCGTCGATCGTGTTCAGCGCGCTCGACGGGCTCCACCACGTGATCGTAGCCTACCTCGACGGGCTGGCCGGAGCGCGCCTAGGAGATGGGCCGGCCGTCGACTCCGCGGCCGCCAGGCTTCGGGAGGCGGCCGTGCCGCGGGGCGCCGGCTCGCTCAACCTCGACCTGGCGGCGGCGGTCGAGGCGGAGCGCGAATGGCTGGCAGGCGAGCCCCTGCCGGCGCTGTCGAGACTGGACGGCGCGCGGCGCGAGGTGTGGTACGGCCAGACCATGGCGTCGCCTTACTTCGCGCAGGCGCGCGAACGCTTCGTGCAGGCGGAGCTGCTGTTCGAGCTGGGCCGACTCGAGGAGGCGCTGCCCTGGTACGAGCACCTGGTGGAGCTGGGCCCCTTCGAGCTGCTCTACTATCCGATGGCGGAGCTGCGTCAGGCGCAGGCGCACGCGCGCCTGGGTCGAGACGAGCGGGCGCGGGAACACTACGTCCGCTTCCTGGACCTGTGGTCGAACGCAGATCCCGAGCTGCAGCCGCTGGTCGAGGACGCACGCCGCGCGCTCGACTCCCTCGACGCGAGCGCCCCCACCGCCCCCTAGTGTGCAACGGTACACTAGTGGACTGTAACAGGTGAGTACTTAGCATTCGAGGGGCGATGCATCCCGCCCGGGGTCGTTGGGACTCCTCGCAATAGCGCTGCTATTACTCGTCCTCCCGCCTCCCCGGATCGGGCGCCTCGCCCCTCTCGGTGCTTAACTATCATCTGCTACCGTCCACCACTAGAAGTCCGGCTCGTCGGCGCTGGGGCCGTAGATCTGCGGCACCGCAGCACCCGCCAGCCGCAGGTAGACCGTCAACTGTCCGCGGTGGTGGATGGCGTGGTTCATGATGAAGCCGCGCATCGCCGCCACCCGGTGGGCAGAGAACACCTCCTTTTCACCGTAGCGGAGCGTCCACGTATCCATCCACGCCTCCTGCGGCGTGTCCCGGATCGTCGCCAGCGCCTCGGCTACGTGGCCGTCGAACGCGGCCAGCATTGCCTCCACCGAGTCGAAGGCCGCCAGCGGACTGCCCCTGGCCGCCAGATCGAAGCCGTCGCCGCGCAGCGTCACGCCGACCAACATGGGGAGATTGGCGACGTGGCTCGCCAGCTCGCCCATGGTCCGGGACTTCTCGTGGGGCCGCCAATCCAGGGACGCGGGTGGAACGCGCTCAAGCGCCCGGCGGGTCGTGGAAGTTTCGTGGGCCCATTCGGCGGCCATCGCTTCGGACAGAGACATGCGGGTGCTCCAGTCGGCGGATGAGGAGGAAAACGACTCGCAAGTTATGGCGCTGCGCCGGCGGGCGGGAGAGGGCGGACTTTCCGGAGTGTGCGCGGTGGCGCATCTTCGCTCGACCATGCGCCTGGCCTACGTATTCGCCCTGATCGGCATCGGCGCGTCCGCCGTCGCCGGATGCGAAACCGACGTTTCCACGGAGGAGGACGGCGCCGTGATCGCCGACCTGGTTCTGACCGGAGGCCGCGTTTGGGTGGGCCCGGAGGTGGACGCGAATTCCGGCCGCTGGCCGACGGCGGTCGCGGTCGAGGGGGGCCGCATCGCGGCCGTCGGATCCGACGCCGAGATTCTGGAGATGGCGAGCGCCGCCACGCGCCGGATCGATCTGGAGGGCCGCCTGGTGGTCCCGGGTTTCATCGATGCACACACGCACTTCATAGACGGCGGATTCGAGCTCTCCGCCGTGCAACTGCGCGACGCCGGCACGCCCGACGAGTTCGTGGCGCGCATCGGAGCGCGCGCCCGGCGCTCGCCCGAAGACTGGATCATGGGCGGGCAATGGGACCACGAGGCGTGGGGTGGACGCCTGCCCGAAAGGGCCTGGATCGACTCCGTCACCCCGGGTACGCCCGTGTTCGTGCAGCGTCTCGACCTGCACATGGGCCTCGCCAACTCCGTCGCGCTCGAGCTCGCGGGGATCGACGTCGATACGCCGGATCCCCCGGGGGGGACCATAGTGCGGGACGAGGCCGGGCGCCCGACCGGCGTGCTCAAGGACGAGGCGATGAGTCTCCTGTGGGCGGCCGTCCCGGAGCCGGGTCCGGAAGCGATGGACCGTGCCCTTGAGGCCGCGGCTGCGCACGCGCTGGCGCACGGCGTCACGGCGGTTACGCACATGGGCACGTGGGACGACCTGCAGACGTTTCGCCGAGTGGCGGCCCGGGGCGAGCTCCCGCTGCGCGTCTACGCGGTCGTTCAGATCGAGGATTGGGGTCGTCTCGCCACCTTCGTCACCCACGACGGGCGCGGCACGGAGCGCCTGCGTTGGGGGGCGGTCAAGGGCTTCGTCGACGGCTCCCTGGGGTCGGGGACCGCGTGGTTCCACGAACCGTACAGCGACGAGCCCGATAACCGAGGGCTCGTGGTGGAAGACACGGCGCGCCTGGGTGAGGCGATCGTGGGCGCCGATTCGGCCGGACTGCAGTTGCTGGTGCACGCGATCGGAGACGCCGCCAACGACTGGCTTCTGGAAACGTTCGCGGCGGCCGAGGAAGCCAACGGTCCCCGCGATCGGCGTTTCAGGATCGAGCACGCGCAGCACCTGACGACCCCCGCCTTGCGGCGCATCGTGGATCAGCGCGTGATCGCATCCGTGCAGCCATATCACGCGATCGACGACGGACGTTGGGCCGAGAGGCGTATAGGTCCGCGCCGTAGCCTTACCACCTACCCGTTCCGGGACCTGCTGGATAGCGGAGCGCGGCTGGCGTTCGGCTCCGATTGGACGGTCGCGCCGATAGACCCGCTGCAGGGGATATACGCGGCGGTCACGCGGCGGACGTTGGACGGCGCCCACCCGGACGGTTGGGTGCCGCGCCAGAAGATCGGCCTCGCGGAGGCGCTGACCGCGTACACCGCCGACGCCGCCTACGCGAGCTTCATGGAGGACGAGTTGGGGCGGGTAGAGACGGGTTTCGCCGCCGACCTGGTGGTGCTGTCCGCCGACCTCTTTGCGATGGATCCGGCCGCGCTCGCCGACGCGAGAGTCGATTTGACGCTCGTGGGCGGGGAGGTGGTGTTCGCGCGCTAGAGCGGCGTCGCGCCGCTGGACCCATCACGCGCCGGCAGGTAGGATGGTCGGCGATCGGGCCCTGGACGGGCCGACTCGCGCCGGCGTCCTCGCCGGTACCCTGGCCATCTTCGAGACGAGGTAGTTCACTGGCGGCTGGAACTGTGGGAGCCGCGGAGTCGCGCGCGGAGGCAGAGGCGCGTCTGGACGGGGTCGACCCCGCCGCGGTTCTGCGCGCCGGCGACGGACGCCCCCGGGGCCTCTGGAGCGACGCCCGCGGCTGGTGCGCCTGGTTCGGGGAAGCGACGGTCCTGACCGCCTCCGGCGAGGGGCGCTTCGGCCAGATTCGCGCCGCCGCCGAACACGCCGCGGGGCGCGGCGGCGGACGGTTTTTCGGTGGTTTCGCCTTCCACGACGCTGGCGATGAGGTGACGCGGTGGGTGGGCTTTCCGGCGGCTCGCTTCGTCCTGCCCGCGGTCGAGGCGCGCGGGGACGCGGACGGCGTGCGGCTGCGAGTGCGGGCGCAGGGGAACGGCGATGCCCGGGCCTTGCTCGAGGAGGTGGCGGCGTCGGTACGGGCGCAGACCGCCCCGCCGTCGTCCGGGTCCGGCGCTGACCTTCCCGAGGATGGCCTGCGGGAGCCGCACGGCGGCTGGAACGCGACCGTGCGCGCGGCGCTGGAAGAGATCGGCTCGGGGCGGCTGGAGAAGGTGGTGCTGGCGCGCGCCATGGACGTGCCGGTCATGGCCGATCCCGTCGGCGTGACCGTCGGGCTCCGTTCGGACGAGCCCGACGCCCGTGTCTTCCTGTTCGAACCCATTCCGGGCAGGGCTTTTCTGGGCGCTGCGCCGGAGTCGTTGGCGGACGTCCGGGACGGCGCGCTGCGTACCACCGCCGTAGCCGGGTCGGCGCGCCGCGGGTTTACTCCGGCAGAGGACCGCGCGCTCGCGGAGGCCTTGCTGGGCAGCGCCAAGGACCGCGCCGAGCAGGCGCTCGTCGTGCGCGACATCGCGGCGCGTCTGGCGCCGCTCGTGCGCGACCTGGACGTAGAGCGGGGCCGCCATCTGATTCGTTTCGCGCGCATCCAGCACCTTGAAACCGTCCTGCGAGGGCGGCTCGAAGCGGACGTGGACGCGCTGGGGATCCTGGAGGCCCTGCATCCCACTCCCGCGGTCGGAGGAGCGCCGCGCGGCGAGGCGCTGGACTTCATCCGCCGCACCGAGGGCTTCCGGCGCGGCTGGTACGCCGGGCCGGTGGGGTGGTTCGAGCCCGGCGGCGACGCCAGCTTCGCGCCGGCGTTGCGGTCCGCGCTCTACAGCCGCGAGGTGGGGTGGCGGTTGTTCGCGGGAGCCGGGATAGTGCACGGGTCGGAGCCGGAGAAGGAGTGGGCCGAGACCGCGGTGAAGCTGGAGCCGGTTCTGGCGGCGCTGCGGCGCGCGTGCGGTTGAGCCGCGTGCGCGCGTGAGTCGCCTCGCCAACGAGCTCTGGGGCCGCACCGTAGCCCTGGCTCTCGCCCGCAGCGGCGTGCGTCTGGCGTGCGTGTCCCCGGGGTCCCGCTCCACGCCACTCGTGCTCGCGCTCGCCGGCGTCCCCGATCTGCGCCTCGTGAGCTGCCTGGACGAGCGCTCGGCTGCCTACTTCGCGCTCGGCGCGGGCCGCGTGGGTGGCGGGCCGGCGGTGGTGGTCACTACCTCCGGCACGGCGGTGGCGAATTTGTTTCCGGCCGTGGTCGAGGCCGCGCAATCCGAGGCCCCGCTCCTGCTTCTGACGGCGGATCGCCCGGCCCGGCTGCGCGACGCGGACGCCAATCAGACCATCGGCCAGGCGGGCATCTTCGGGGCGTACGCGAGGTTCGCCATCGACGTCGGCGAGCCCAGCGAAGACCCCGCGGCCCTGCGCGTGCTCGCGGCCAAGGTCGCGCGCGCGGTGGCGGCCGCGCGAGGCCGGCCGGCTGGCCCCGCGCACCTGAACGTGCCGTTCGCCAAGCCCCTCGAGCCGGAGCGCCAGGCCGCCGTGACGGCTGTGGCCGCCCCTTTCGAGGCAGCGCGCGTCCCGCGCCACCACGTCGGGGTCGCGGGGCCACCTGCCGCCGCCGTGGAGGACGTCGCGCGGACGCTGGCGGCCGCCCAGCGACCGCTGCTGGTGTGCGGTGCCGTGCCGGATTCCGCCTCGGTCGGGGCGCAAGCCCTGGCGCTGGCGCGAGAGACGGGCACACCGGTGCTCGCCGATCCCTTGTCGGGCGCGCGCTTCGGACCCGGCGCGACGGAGGTCACGGCCGGCGCCGCGGACCGCTTTCTGAGCGACCCCGCGGTGCGCCGCGCACTCGCTCCCGATGTCGTGCTGCGGGTGGGCTCCACGCCCACGTCGGTCTCGGTCCAGGCGCTCCTGGAGGAGGCGGGCGAGGCGCCACAGATCGTGGTCGACGGCGGCGGACGGTGGAAGGACCATCAGGCGCTGGCCGCCAGCTACGTTCGCGCCGACGAGGCGGGCACCCTGCGGGCCCTGCGCGAGGCCGGGGAGAGGAGCCGGTCCCCGGAGCGCGCGGCCTGGACCGACCTGTGGCGGCGCGCGGAGGGGGCCGCGCAGGAAGCCCTGCGGGACGCCACCACAGCCGTCGCCAGCGCCGACACCGCCACGCTGTTCGAGGGCGCGGTGGCGCGAGAGGTGGCGGCGGCGGCGCCGGCCGGAGCCACCCTGTTCGTGTCCAGCAGCATGCCGGTGCGCGACCTCGACGCTTTCGCGGCACCCAGGGACGCCGCGCTCCGGGTCCTCGGCAACCGCGGCGCGAGCGGCATCGATGGCGTCGTCAGCTCCGCGCTGGGGGTGTCGGCGGGAGCGCCCGCCGCGGGTCCGGTGATAGCGCTCATCGGCGACCTGGCGCTGCTCCACGATGCCAACGGCCTCGCGCTGGCCGGCGCGGCACCGCGCTGCGTGTTCGTCGTCGTCAACAACGACGGCGGCGGCATCTTCCAGTTCCTCTCGATACGCGAGTTCGAGCCTGAATTCACCGAGCACTTCGCGACCCCGCACGGGCGCGACCTGTCGCTGCTGGCGTCTTTTCACGGACTCGACCACTCGGAAGCGCCGAACCTCGGCGCGCTCCCCGAACGGCTGGCGGCGGCGGTGGCCGCGGAGCGGAGCGCGCTCTTGGAGATACGGACCGAGCGGGAGTCCAACCGGACCGCGCGCGAGGCGGTTACCAGGCGCATCGTGGACGCCGTTACGTCCGCCATGCCCACGACGTAGCGGCGGGAAGCTCGTGGGCGTAGGATCGGGCGTCAGGGTCATCGCCCGCCGCCGCGCTCCGACAGCCCGGCCGCGGGCCCGCAGAACACCGCGCTGAAGAACGATGGATTCTCTGAAGACAGCCAAGGAATACCAGGACATCACCTATCGCAAGGGCCAGGGAATCGCGCGCGTCGCCTTCAACCGACCAGAGGTGCGCAACGCCTTTCGGCCGGAGACGATTCACGAGATGATCGACGCCTTCCGCGACGCGTGGGACGACACGGACATCGGCGTCGTGCTGCTGTCCGGGGAGGGACCGTCGCCCAAGGACGGCAAGTGGGCTTTCTGTAGCGGGGGTGATCAGCGCGTACGCGGGGACGCCGGCTACGTAGGCTCCGACGGCGTGCCCCGGCTGAACGTGCTTGAGCTGCAGCGCGTCATCCGCACCATGCCCAAGCCGGTAATCGCGCTCGTTCCCGGATTCGCTATCGGTGGCGGCCACGTGCTGCACGTCGTGTGTGACATGACGCTCGCCGCCGAGGGAGCGGTCTTCGGGCAGACCGGGCCCATCGTCGGCAGCTTCGACGGCGGTTTCGGCGCGTCGTACCTCGCGCGCATGGTCGGCCAGAAGAAGGCCCGCGAGATCTGGTACCTGTGTCGTCAGTACTCCGCGCAGGAGGCGCTGGACATGGGGCTCGTGAACGCGGTAGTGCCGCTGGCGGAGTTGGAGCAGGAAGGCGTGAATTGGGCGCGTGAGATCCTCACCAAGAGCCCGCTGGCCATCCGCTGCCTGAAGTCGGCCTTCAACGCCGACGTGGACGGCCAGGCCGGACTCCAGGAATTGGCGGGCAACGCGACCCTCCTGTTCTACATGACCGAGCAGGGCCAGGAAGGTCGCAACGCTTACAATGACCGCCGCCCGCCCGACTTCCAGCAGTATCCCTGGCTGCCGTGAGCCGTTCTCCGCCGGCGGCTGACTCGGCCGGCGCCTGGATCCTCGCGGCCCGCCCCAGGACGCTGCCGGCCGCGGTCGCACCGGTGCTGGTCGGCACCGGACTCGCGGCCTCGCACGGCGCGCTCGCGCGCGGCCCGGCCCTCGCCGCGATGGCGGGGGCGCTGCTGATCCAGGTCGGCACCAACTTCGCCAACGACTATTTCGATTTCCACAAAGGGGCGGACACCGACGCGCGCGTGGGCCCCGTCCGCGCCGTTCACGCGGGTCTGCTGGGCTCCCGCGCGGTGGCCGCGGGCAGCGCGGGCGCCTTCCTCGGCGCGACCGCCTGCGGCGTCTATCTGACCGCGGTGGCAGGCTGGCCGGTCGTGGTGATCGGGCTCGCGTCGATCGCGGCGGGCGTGCTGTATACAGGCGGTCCGGTACCTATCGGCTACGTGGGGCTGGGGGACCCTTTCGTGTTCGTATTCTTCGGGCTCGTCGCGGTCGGGGGGACGTACTACGTTCAAGCCCTCACGCTGGCTCCGGACGCGCTGCTCGCCGGTGCCGCAATGGGTGCGCTGATCACGGCGATTCTGGTAGTGAACAACCTGCGCGACATGGACACCGACGCCGCGGCCGGCAAGCGTACGCTCGCCGTGCTGCTGGGCGAGGTCGGCACGAGGGCCGAGTTCGCTCTGCTGGTCGCTGTCGCCTTCGCGATCCCGCTCGTGGGCGTCGTCGAGTACGGCTGGCCCTCTACGACGCTCTTCGCGCTGGCGACGGCGCCGCTGGCGCTGGGGCCTGTGCGCGCCGTAATGGCCCGGCGCGACCCGGCGCGCCTCAATCGCGCGCTCGGATCCACCGCCAGGCTCGTCGCGTTGTTTGGAATCCTGTTCACGCTGGGCCTGGTCGCGTGAGCGCGCGCCGCTTCGACGACGCGCTCCGAGTGCGCGCGCGCGCAACCCCTGACGCAGTCTTTCTCCAGAGCGAGAAGGGGCCGGCTACGTTCGGCGCCACCGACACCGTGGCCGATCGGCTCGCGGCCCTGCTCCGGTCCGCGGGACTCACGGGGCCCGTCGCGACGGTCCTGCCCATGGGCCCCGCGATGGCGGCGCTGGTGTTCGCCGCCGGCCGAGCCGGGCTCCGGCTCGCGCCCCTGCACAGGCGCAGGTCTCCGGCCGAGCTCGTGGACGCGGTCGGCGCGCTGGAGCCGTGCGCGATCCTACACGACTCGACGACCGCAGACATGGCCCGGGCCATCGCACAGGGCGCCCCGGTGCTGGACCTCGAGCGGCTGGTCGCCGGCGGGCCCATGCCGCCGGTGCCCGCGCGTTGCGAGCCGGCCGACGTGGGACCGAGCGACCCCGAGATACGACGCGCCCTCGACACCGCCCGCGAGGCGGCGCACTACGCCGGCGTCTACCCGCCCGCCGATGCCTCCGGCCGGCTTCCGCTGGGCCCCGAAGCCGACGCCTTCCTGCTGTGGACGTCCGGGACCCGAGCCGGGCCGCGCGCCGTTCGCCTCTCCCACGCGAACCTCATGGCGGTCGCCGGAGGTAGCGCGCTGCGCCTCGACCTGGCTCCGGACGACCGTTGGCTCGCTGCGCTGGACCCGGCGCACGTGGGGGGGCTCGCGTTGCTCGTGCGCGCCGCGGTGGTCGGTTTCAGGCTGGTCAGTCGGGAGCGCTTCGACGCGACCGAGGCCGCCGCGCTGCTGGACGCCGGAGAGGTGACCAGCGCCTCCCTCGTACCCACGATGTTGCACCGCTTGTTGCGGGAGCGGGGCGACCAGCTGGCGCCGCCGCACTGCCGATGCCTGCTGGTCGGCGGCGACGCCGTGCCGCGGGCGCTGCTGGAGAGGGCGTTGGACCTGCGCTATCCCATCGCGCTCACGTACGGCTTGACGGAGGCGGCTTCCCAGGTGTGCACGGCCCCCCCGGCGCTCGTGCGCGAGAAGCCGGGCACGGTGGGCTGGCCGCTGAAGGGGGTCGACGTCCGCATCGACGAGGCGTCAGGCGAGATCCTCGTGCGTGGCCCCTCGGTGTCCGCCGGTTACGCCGCCGGCGACGCCCCCATGGCCGATGGTCGCGGCTGGCTGGCCACCGGCGACGTGGGTCACGTGGACGGCGACGGTCACCTGTGGGTGATGGGGCGGCTGTCGGACCGCATCGTCACGGGCGGGGTCAACGTCGATCCAGCGGAGGTGGCCGCGCGGCTCGCCCTGGATCCCGCGGTGGAAGAGGTCGTCGTGGTGGGCGTGCCCGATGAGGAGTGGGGGCAGCTCGTCGCCGCAGCCGTGGTGCCGCGGGGACCCGCGCCCTCGCCCGAGCCGGAAGAACTGATTGAGCGCTGGAACGAGACTCTGTCGAGTCCCATGAAGCCCCGCCTCGTACGCCTGGTGGCCGAGCTCCCGCGTAACGCCAGCGGCAAGGTGGACCGCACCGCCGTGCGCGCCCTTTTCGGAGCGGCCACGCCTTCCCGCCCGAGCCCCTCAGGGGCTTCCCTCTAGTAAGCCCGTGGGCCGCCGACTCGCGCTGATCGGCTTGACGGCGGTGACCTTCGGGGTCGCGGCCGTCGCCGCGTTCGGGCCGAGCGCCGGGGCTCCGGCGGGGTCGAGCCCGGCCCTCCGCGAAGTCCCGGCCGATACGACTTTCGCGGCCCTCGTTCGGCGCCTGAGCGGGGCAGGCGCCTACTTCGACACCGACAACCTCATTTCCAACGAGGCGTCATACCTGCACGTAGCGGCGCGCCTCCGAGCGTTGCGCCGACCCGGGCTTGCCTACATCGGCGTCGGCCCGGATCAGAACTTCTCCTA
This sequence comes from Gemmatimonadota bacterium, assembly GCA_039715185.1. Taxonomy (NCBI): domain Bacteria; kingdom Pseudomonadati; phylum Gemmatimonadota; species Gemmatimonadota bacterium. Next base: position 42,879 of record JBDLIA010000005.1, on the reverse strand, counting down.
TATCGCGGCGCTCCGGCCGGAGTTCGCCGTCATCCTGGACATCCGCCGGGACAATCTGCTGCACCATCTGTTGCTCAAGGCGCTGCTGGAGTCGTCGCCCGACCGGGCGAGTTACCTCGCGGCGCTGTTCGGGCGCCCCCCGCCGCCCGCGCCGTTGCGCGCGGCCGGCGCGGACCTCGGGGCGATGCTGGAATGGGCTCGGGCCGCGCCGGCCGTCGAGGGCGCGGCGCTGCCCGAGCCTCTGGAGAGGCGGATCGTGGACTTCGGGGTGGAGCTCTCTCAGGAGGACATCGCCACGATCCGGGGCTTCCACCGCGCCTTCATCGAGGCCGGCCCGGAGCTTCGCTTCCGGTCCCACGGACGAGCTCCCCGCTGGTACTACCCGACGTACGGTGAGCTCCTGCTGGAGCGCGACGAACGCGACGAGCCCGCGAGTTACCTGGCGACGGACGCCGACTTTCACTTCGTCAGGGCGCTCCAGGAGCGGGACGGCATCGTGCCCGCGGTGGGCGATTTCTCGGGCCCGCACGCGCTCCCGGAGATAGGCCGCGAGCTGCGCCGCCGGGGCCTTGAAGTTGGAGCCTTCTATACCTCCAACGTGGAGTTCTACCTGTACGAGCAGGGCACCTTCGACCGCTACGCCGCGTCCGTGGCGGGGCTGCCGGCGGCGCCGGACGGCGTGCTCGTACGAAGCTACTTCCATCGGGGTAGACCGCACCCCGAGTCGGTGGCGGGCTACGCCAGCACCCAGCTCGCTCAGCCCCTGGAGGCGTTCGTGACCGGTTGGCGCTCCGGGGGGTTCCCCTGGTACGGCCGTCTCGTAAGCGGCGAGTGAGCCCGCTGCGAGTCGCCAAGGGCCAGGCGCTGGGCAACGACTACCTGGTGATCGACGCCGGTGAGCTGCGCGCGGCGCTGGGGGGCGCCGCCGAGTCGGGTCGCGTGGGCGACGCGAACCCACGCTCCGGCGCGGGCGACCATGGCGGCATGAGCGTCGACCTCGCGCGCGCCCTGTGCGATCGTCACACGGGCCTCGGCAGCGACGGCGTTCTCGTCGCCTGGACGGACAGGCGCCCGTTCGGTCTGCGCATCTGGAACCCCGACGGCACGGGCGCCGAAAAGAGCGGCAACGGGCTGCGCATATTCTGCGCCTGGCTTCACGGCCGGGGCCTGGTGGGCTCGGACCCGTTCGACGTGGCCCTGCCGAAAGACTCGGTCACAGTGCGCGTGCTCGGCAAGGCCGGCGCCGGCGCTCTGGATATCGAGGTCGACATGGGCGCGGCCGATTTTCGCGGCGGCTCGGTCGGCTTCGAGACGCGCGTCGGCGCGGTGGACGACGAGCCGCTGGACCTGGGAGACGCCGGCTCCGCCTTGATCAACACGGTGTCGCTGGGCAATCCTCACTGCGTGGTCCTGATCGACGCCTTTGAACGCGTCGACTTCGAGGCGCGCGGTCCCGCCCTGGCCGTTCACCGTGCCTTCCGCGAGGGCACGAACGTCCAGTTCGCGCGCCCCGTCGATCGGCACACGGCCGAAGCGTGGATCTGGGAGCGCGGCGCCGGCGAGACGCTGGCGTCCGGGTCGAGCGCGTGTGCGGTGGCGGCCACGCTGGTGCGCAAGGGGATGCTGGACCCGGGCTCGGTGCGCGTACGCATGCCCGGTGGAGAAGTACGTGTCGACGTGGATGGGAGCTTCCGCCTGCGGCTGCGCGGACCCGCCCAGCTGGTCTACGACGCGGAAGTGCCGGGGGCGGTTCTGGCCGGGTGGCTGGTACGGCGCGACCCCGCCTCGGGCGGCGCTTAGAGTGGACTGTTACAGTCCACTAGTGTGCAACGGTACACTAGGTGCGCACCCGGGCGGTGAGGCCGAGCGCGGCCACGAAGAACAGGACGTTGGGGATCCAGGGCGCGAGCTCGGGCTGGATCTGGCCCGCCGCGCCCATGGCTCCGGTGAGCCGGAACAGCATGAGATAGCTGATCGTGATGATCAGCGAGATGCCCACCCCGAACGCCGCCCCCGCGCGTGGCGCGGCCGTCGCCAGAGGGGTTCCGAACAGGATGATCACCAGCGTGGTCACCGGGATCGCCAGCTTCTCACCCAACTCGACCTTCAGTTTGCGCGGCTGGCCACCCGCGCGCTCGCTGGCCTGGATGAAGCGTTGCAGCTCACGGTAGCTCATCTCTTCGGGATCCTTGGCGCGCGCGAGCAACTCCTCCGGGGTCTGCGTGAACCCCCGCCAGCGCAAGCGGTCGAAACGGAAGGCGCGCTCCGCGCCGTCCTTCCACAGCACGCGCATGCGGCCGTTCTCCACGTCCCAATCGGCGCGCGAGACGCGATACGTGGCGGCCTCTGCCACCACTTGTATCGTGGGAGAGCGCTCACCGTCGCCCTCGCGCTCTATGCTGGGGTTGTGGAGCCGTCCGTTCTCGGCGTCCAGTCGCGGCACGACGAGCGTACCGGTCCAGTCGCCTTCCCAGACGAAGTTGGTGCGTCCGCCCACCAGGCGCGGGCGTTGTCCCAGCACCTCGGCTCGTAGGCGGGTGGTGCGCGGCACGAGTTCGCCCAGCGCGAGCCCGGCTCCGGTCAGCAGGATGCCCAGCAGCGGCAGCGTGACGAATAGCCGCCGGAAGCTCATGCCACCCGCCTTGGCGGCGGTTACCTCGAAATGCCGCGCCATGCCGTTGACCGTGAAGACGGTCGCCATCAGCGCGGCGATGGGGAACGCCCACAGCACGAACTGCGGGTACTGGTAGACGTAAGACAGCGCGACCTCGCCCGCGCCCAGGCCGCGGTCCAGCATGCGGTCCAGGTTGTCGGTCAGGTCGAAGACGATGAACAGCAGCGGAGCGGCAAGGGCGAAGGTCAGAAAGAGCCGCAGGAACTGCCGCACGACGTAGCGGTCCAGGACGAGCACGCGGAACGGCCCGATCACGCGCGACCTCCCCGCGTGCGGGCTACGCCGAGGGGCCAAGCGACGACCTGCTTGAGCGCGTTCGCCAGGTCGTCCCAGCCGCCGCCCCGCGAGGTGGCCGACTCCCTGCCGATGCGCGAGACCGCCCAGAGCCCGATCACGAAGAAGATCAGGTTGGCGCTCCACATCGCCCACGCGGGCGACAGGATGCCCTCGTCGGCGAGCGATTCGCCGCCTATCAGGCCGGCGTAGTAGACCGCGAACACCGCGAGCGAGACCAGCACGACCATACCCACCCCTCCGCGCGGAAAGCGGACGCCGATGGGGGCGCCGATGAGCACGAACACGATGCAAGCCGCGGGGATCGCGAACTTCTTCCAGAACTCCACTTCGTACTGGCGCACCCGCGCCAGGTGCGTATCGGCGGTCGCCGACCACTGCATCAGCCGCGACGTCGCCTCCCGCACGACCGCGTCGGTTTCGGGGGTGGGCCGTACGGTGCGCACTCGCTCCAGGTCGCGGCGAGCGTCCTGTGCAGGTCGCTCCCGCGTGGCCTGGGAGGCCGCTGGTTGGCCGGAGGTGGCGGGGTCGGCGACATCACCGGCGGCCGCGCGCGCGCGCAACCTCGAGAGCGGTCCGGTTTCGAAGGCGTCGCCCGGTATCGCGGCGCCGGCGCTCGGATCCCGCAGCGCGATCTGCCCCGGATCCCCTCGCACCGGCTCGGAGCCGGGCTCGCGCAGCCGTGAGTCGAGCGGTGCCCCCGTTCGCCGGGCCCCGGCGCCGGGCTCCGTTATGCGCGGGGCGTCGCTCGCTCCTGGCCCCGCGCCGGCGTCCAGCGAGGCCGCGCCGGTGAGCGCCGCCTCCAGCGACGCGCGCGCCTTGGCCAGGGCTTGACCGCGGGCCTTCTCGTATTCGACGCGGCTCTCCGCGACTACCTCGGCCAACTCATCCAGGTTCATCTCGCGGTCGGACTTGAAGCTGCGGTCGTCCTGGCGCTCGAACTGCGTACCGACCCCCTCAATGCGCACGAGTTGTCTGGTGAAGTCCGCCCGCTGGAGGCGCTGCGGCGATAGGCGCTCCGATTCGTACATCACGCCATCCTCCAGCGTCAGGAACAGATCCGTCAGCTCCCGGTTAAAAGCCATCTTGCCGCTGTCGGCGTAGATCGTGCGGCGGCGGTTCGGCTCGGCGAGATCGTAGATGACTACGTCCCACAGGCGGTTGGTGCCCTGCTCGATGCGGCCCGCCTTCAAGTAGTACGTACTCGCGCCAAAATCGCCGGCCTTTATTTCGTTCAGAACCTGCTCGCGCAGCATGAGCGTGGGGCTCTTGCGGTTGATGTCCTGAATGAGCCCCGCGAGTCGGTGATTCGTGGCGGGCAGAATGCTGTCATTGAACACGATCATGCCGGCGCACACCAGCGTCGCTGCCGCGAGCGGCGGCCCGAGCAGACGGCGCAGGTCGACGCCGCTCGCCTTGAGCGCGGCCATCTCGTTGTCGGCGGCGAGCGCGCTGAATGCGTAGAGTACCGCGACCAGCACCGCCATCGGCAGGGTGAGCGCCACGACGTGCGGAAGCGACAGGGCGAGGACCTCGAGGATCACATCCGGGTCCAAGCCTTTGCCGGCCAGTTCATTCTCGATGCGCTTGGCCACCGTGTTGACGAAGATGATGGTCGTCAGCACGGAGAGCGCGAAGAAGAACGGAGCGACGTGCGCCCTCAATATGTAGCGCGTCAGAATCGACATGGCAGACGCGTTTGATGGTCGTATTCCGGAGCGCTTCCGCGCCACACGGGAGGGGCGTTGAAGGGAGCGATGAACCTTAGCATATTCCGGGCTTCTCCGAGCGACAAGCGACTCCCAGAGCCGCCGCAGGTCTGAAGATTTCACCGAGACGCTCCCCGGCCGCCACCCAGGCGCATGAGCGCGCGCGCACGCGCGTCCCGTGGACGTGTGTCCTGCTGGCGCTCGTGTCCATCGGGGTGCCCTCCTCCTCCTCCGCCCAGGACGTGCGTGTAGCGGGCGATACGGTCCGGCTGCCGCGACTCCTACACCCGGCGCTCGGTGAGGCTCCGCAGGGCCCCAGGCTGGGACTGGCGACACTCGAGACGCCGTTCGTCGTGACGGTGCCCGCCGTGCCCGGCTGGACCAGGCCCGATCTCTGGCCCCGCTTCGCGGACTGGGCGACCGCATGGAGGCGGTTGGCCGAAGCGCGCCTGCCGCAGCCGCGGGTGCCGCGGCTGGGAGACGGACCGCGCGCGGGCGAGCGGATGGCTCGGGCCGGTGGAGCGGCGCCCGTGTCCGTGCCCGACGCGGGAGCGCGGGGAGCCGCGGTCGCGCCCGACTCCGCCGCGGACGCGGCCGCCGACACCGCTGCCGCCCGGGCGGCTGCTGCCGCCCGGCGCGCTCAGCGCGAGGCGGACGTGGACGACCGCGCCAACGAGGACTCCCGCAGGGCGGGGCGCCGCGACGGGGACGTGGAAGTGGACCAGCCGCCGGCGCCCCCTCCGATCGGGGCCCGCCCGGCGCCGCAGACGCCCGGGCCCACCGTGGCGCCCGGCGACACTCTTCCCGGTGACAGCGTCGTGTACCTCGTTCGCGAGCCAGTCATCGAGGCCGACACGACTTCCGTCGGGCCGCAGCTACCGGGAGCGCTGGGGGAGCTGCGCAACCTGGGTATTCGGCTGCGTGGCCGAACCGACATGAAGGGGGAGTGGAACAAGATCGAGCCCTGCAACATCTTCGTCGCTCTCAAGTGTGAGTCCGGGCTCGTGCCTCGCCTGAGTCCGGACGTCCAGTTCCAGCTACAGGTCGGCGGCACCATCTCCGAGCGCGTCCACGTCGACGTCGATTTCGACCAGGCGCGGGAATTCGACGCGACCAACAACATCAACGTCTTTTATCAGGGGTTCGAGGACGAAGTTCTGCGGCGCGTGGAGGTGGGCGACGTGAACCTGCGTCTGCCGCGGTCGCGCTACATGACCCAGGGCGTTCCCGCCGGCAACTTCGGCTTCAAGGCGGAGGGCCAACTGGGCCCCATCGATTTCCAGGCGGTGTGGGCGCAGCAGAAGGGCGACATCACCGAGCGCGAGTTCGTCTTCGGCGGCGGGGGCACGGGCGACGATGTCGTGCTGGACCAGACCGTGGTCTGGGACGACGAGACCTTCCTGTCGGGACTCTTCTTCTACCTCGTGCCGCCCGACAGCCTCGCGGGAGCCCCCCACGTCGACGCGCTGGCCCTCCAGCCCCTGGACGTGCCCGCCGTCGTCCGCCCCAGCGGAGCGTTCGGGATCCAGGTGTATCGCGCGGAGGGCGCGGGCAACCTCACGGCGGCCCAGCAGGCGGATCAGAACCTTTTCAGGGCCCTGGCGGTGGCCGGCGAAGGCGCCGACAGGGTGGAGCACGCGGGCCTGTTTCGCCAACTCGAGCCGACCGAGGACTTCGAAATACACTCCAGCGGCCTGTGGATCGTGCTTCGCTCGCGCCTCACGGCGGCCGAAGCGCTGGCGATCGCCTACGTGACCGAGACGGGCGACACCATCGGCACGCTCAACGCCGAGACCGTGTCCGCTCAAGGCACCACTCCGGAGCTGCTCCTGCTGCGCGGGCCGGAGGACATCCACCAGCCGGGTCGCCCGACCTGGCGGCAGGAGATGCACAACGTCTACCGCGTCGATTCCTCCAACGAGGTCGAGAGGGGTAGCGTCGCGCTGACCATTTCCCTCGGCGAGGAGTCGGCGGGGGCTACGTTCATCACCACCAACGACGGCACCCGCGCCACCTACCTTCGCTTCTTCGGCCTGGACGAAGACAACCCCGTGGACGAGGTGGACGAGGCGCAGCTGTTCCGGCCGCAGGAGCTGTTCGGGCAGGACGCCAAGGTCAGCGGCGTCTTCGTGATGTTCCCCACCCTGGAGCCCTTCGCGCGCCCCGGGCCGGTGGTCAGCCTGGGACTTGGAGCGGACGACGCCGCGTCGCTGCTGGGCCAGAACGCCAACCTCGTCATCTACGACGACCCGGACCCCATCGACCGCGCCAACGGTTCCCGCTTCCGGCTGAACTTCACCTACCGGGTTCGCTCCGCGGGCGGCACCAAGTCGTCGTTCAATCTGGGCGCGATCGGGATCCGCGAGGGTAGCGAGCGCATCTTCGTGGGCAGCCAGCGCCTGATCGCCGGCGAGGATTACACCATCGACTACGAGGTGGGCACCCTCAATCTGGTCAACCCGGACGCCATCTTCGGCGGCAGTCCCAACGCCCAGCTCCGCGCCACCTGGGAGCAGCAGCCGCTGTTCCAGATCGCGCCCAAGAGCGTCTTCGGCATGAACGCGCGCTACCAGGCGGGGCAGCTCGGCCAGATCAACGTGCTGGGCATCTTCCAGTCGGAGCGCTCGCTGGTGAACCGCCCGCAGCTCGGGCTGGAGGCGGGGGCGCTGTTCGTGGGTGGCGTGACCGGCGACCTGGATTTGCCGAGCTCGTTTCTGGATCGGGCGATGGGGGCGATTCCCGGGCTGCGGACCGCGGGCAGGTCGGCGATCCGGCTGACCGGGGAAGTGGCCATGTCCACGCCCAACCCGAACAGCCAGGGCGACACGTTCCTGGATGACTTCGAGGCCACCAACGAGGCTTTGTTGTCGACCATCAGCAACTCCTGGCGGTGGGGATCGGCGCCGTCCTGGACGCCTGGCGCCGGGACGTTCCTGCCGACGAGCCTGGGGACCGACAACGCCGGCTCGCTGACCTGGCAGAGCCAGATCCTCGACCCCGCGACCGGCCAGGTGGGAGGCCGCATCCGGTCCGTGGACATAGACCGCAGTCTCAACGTGATAGGCACCGACACGGGCGAGCCCGCGATGTTCATGGTGATCACGGACACGCTCCCCTTCGGCCAGCGCTCCTGGAGGTCGATCACGACCGTGCTGTCCACCAGCGGCCGGGATCTGACGCAGAGCGAGTTCCTGGAGTTCTACGTGCGCCGCGACGACGGCGTCGACTTCGCCTTCATCTGGGACATCGGCACGGTCAGCGAGGACGCCTTCGTGTTCGATGGGCTCGGCAACCTGAGCGGCGCGTACCCCGACGGGGAGCCGTGGGGACAGGGCATCCTGGATCAGGAGGCCGAGCTGGGCTTCGCCGTGTGGGGCGACTCGCTGGACGCCCGTGGGCTGTGGAACCAGGAATGCGAGGGCGATCGGCAGTCGGTGTTCGCCATCGGCTCGCTCGGGGCCAACTGCACGCGCGGCAACGGCCTGAACGATTCCGAGGACCTGGACGGAAACGGGGCGCTGCTGTCCTCGGACGGTGCGCACTTCCGCTTCACGGTGCCGCTGGGCGAAGAGTCGCCCTTCCTGGTGCGCGATCGCAGCCAGACGGGGACCAACTTCGAGCTGTACCGGGTGCCGCTGCGCGCGGGCCTCGCCGAGGCCGTGGGCGGCGCCAACGAGTCCACGTGGCGTTTCATCCGGCACGTACGGCTCACGGTCTCGGTCGACGACCCCAATCAGTCGGCGCCGGTGATCACCCTGGCGAGGCCGAAGCTGCTGGGCGGCCGCTGGCCGAAGCGAGAGGGACACGGCCTGATCGACGGCCTCACCGGCGCTGGCGAGGGAGCGTCCTCCGGCAGCGCGGCCGTGAGCGTCGCCCCCGTCAGTCGCGTCAACGAGCCGGCGTACGTTTCTCCGCCCAATACCAGCGACCGGGCCCAGGACGTAACGGCCGGCGTGGGCACGAGTCGCCAGGAGATCAACGAGAAGGGCTTGAGACTGACCTATCAGGACGTGGGGCCCGGCGAGCGCGGTGAGGTCTTCTTCCGCTACCTGAATCGTCCGCGCGACCTGCTCGAGTACCAGCGCGTGCGCATGTGGGCGTTGCCGCGGGCCGGCAACTTCGGCGACGGCGGTGACCAGTCGCTGCTGATCAAGTTCGGCACCGACGGGAGCAACTACTACCTGCGGCGTACGCGCCTGAGCGAGCCAGTGACCAGCGACGCCCTCGGCCGGGGCGACTGGGTGGACGTGCCGATGGACTTCCAGGAGTGGAAAGACCTGCGCGTGATGGCGGAGGACTCGTTGATTCGTCGGGTGGCTCCGCCCGATCCGAACGGGCCGATCGTGGTGGGGTCCGGCGACATCGTGCCCGACCCGGGCACCGCGGCGGGCGACGGGCGTATCGAGATCTGGAACGCGGACAGCACCTACGCGGTGGTGCTTCAAGACCGGGCGCGTGCGCCGAACCTCGCGTCCATCCGGGAGCTGTCCCTGGCCGTATTCAACGGCGGCGATTTTCCGTCCTCGGGGGAGGTGTGGTTCAACGAGCTGCGCCTGGACCAGCCCGACACCCGCTCGGGCGTGGCCACCGACGTGAATCTGGCCATCAACGCCGCCGACTTCATGAGCGCCAACGTGAGCTTCAGCAGCGAGAGCGAGCGCTTCCAGCGTGGCCTGGACAGCCGCCCGGATTTCGAGGCGGACCGCACGCTGTCGGTGAACTCGAGGATGCAGCTCGGCAACTTCGCGCCGTCGTCCTGGGGGCTGGACCTGCCCGTCCAGGTCGCGCACGCGCGCACGGACACGGATCCGTTCTTCCTGAACCGAAGCGACATTACGGCGCGCGGACTGGAGGGGCTGCGTGAGATCGGCTCCCGCACCACAAACGTGGGCGTGAGCTTGCGCAAGGCGACGCCCACCGCCAACCCGTGGGTCAGCGCGGTGGTGGACGGCTTGTCGCTGAACGCCAACTGGCGATCGTCGGAGTCGTCGGCCTCCACCACCCGTTCGGAGGCGAGCGGCTTCACCGCCGGGGCCGGTTACAACCGGCGCCCAGGGGCTCGCGAATTCGACCCCACGCCCACGTTTCTCGAAGACGCGCTGCGCTGGGTTCTGCCGGGGTTCGTCGAGCGGAGCACGATTTTCCGTAATTTCACGGAGGCGCGATTCCGCTGGAGTCCATCCGCGCTCACGCTGCAGACCACCTTCCAGGACACCGAAGCGCGCACTTTCCGGTTCGACAAGATTCTGGAGCTGCCGGACGATACCCTGTTCGCGCCGACCAGCTCGCCGGCCAGGTCCCTTCGCTCGCAGGCCCGCATCGGCCTCCAGCCGTTCCGCAGCATGGACGCGACCTTCGCCATCACCAGCAATCGCGATCTGTTGGAACCCTTCCTCGCGACGCAGTCGGGCGCGGTTCAGGCCGCGCTCGAGCAGGAGCGAGGCGAGTTCCTGGGGCTGGGCGTGGGCTGGGAGCGGAACCGGAGCATGAGCACCGGTTTCAACTTCAACCCGGAGTTGTTCGAGTGGCTCCGCCCGGGCCTGAGCTGGAATACCCAGTACTCGGCCGACAGGAACCCGAGTTTCGTGGCCTTCGAGGTGCAGGACGAAGACAGCGTCGCGCGTCTGCAGAGACAATTCCGTGGGCAGCGGGCGCTCGGACGCCAGTTCAGCTTCAGTCCGAGCGTGCTCGGCGCGGTTCTGCTCGGCACGGCGGGCGAAGACGCGGGATTGCTGCGCCGCGGCCTGGTCGGGCTCATAAGTCGCCTGGATGATATCGACCTGCGGTGGCAGGACGGGCTTTCTTCACAGTTCGATCGCAACCTCGCGTCACCCGAGGTGGGCTATCAGTTCGGCTTCGGTGACCTCGAGGACTTCCGGACCGTGGGAGGGTCGGTGGCGCGCACGGTTCGCGAGACGGGCAGCTTCAGCGTCGACGGGGGCTTCGACCTGCCGCTCGGCAGCGCGCTTTCCGTCGGCTACCAGACCGGTGACTCGCGCGCGCTCGCGGATCGGGGCGGCGACCAAGATACCGAGTCGCGAACCTGGCCCGATGTAAACTGGCGCTGGAGCCGCGTGCCGGTACCGGGCTTCCTGCGCGGCAAGGTGGGCAGCATGAACTTGAGCGCGGGCTTCCGGGTGACCGAGCGGCAGAATCGTTTCGGTAGCACCACGCAGTCGCGCACGAGCGAGGATACGTCGGTGCCGCTGCGCTTCAGCATGTCGCTGCTGAACGGAATGTCGGTCAACTACAACGGCAGCCTGTCCGAGGGGGTGAGCAAGGACCCGACCGGCGAGACCCAACGTCGCAACGACCGCCACAACGTGGAGATGCGCGGATCGCTGGACGCCCCCGAGGCTTGGGAGTCCTTCTCCCAGCCAATCCACGCGACGCTCGGCTACCGGCGAGACTCGCAGTTTTCCTGCCGGACCCGCTTCGCGGGCCAGACGGAAGAGGCAGACACGTGCACCGCGACATCGGATTTCGTGACCCAGACCCTGTCCGTCCAGTTGGACACCGTGCTGAACCGCATCAACCTGGGCGCGAACCTGTCCTACACGGATCGCCAGAGTTCCACCGGGATCCGCGAAGGCAATCGTCAGGTCCTGTTCACCCTGTTCGGCCAGTTCGACTTCCAGTTCGGCCGCTTCCCGAGCGCGGTGGGGTTGCGCAGGTGATGGCGCACACGAGCCGGAGGCGACGCCTGGCCGCGCTGCCGATCGCGCTCGGCCTCGTTCTGGCAGCGGGCTGCGATGCGGCGCCAGGACAGGACCGGTCTTCGCGCGCGCGCGTGCTCGTTCCGGTCGACTTCGACGCGGACTCGGCGCACGCGCTCATAGCCCATCAGGTCTCATTCGGACCGCGCTTCCCCGGCGGCCCCGGACACGCCGCTCAGCTGGAGTGGATGCTGGAGCACCTGCGAGCCCTGGCGGACACCGTGGAGGTGCGGCCCTTCGTGCACGGCGCCCTCTCGGGCGATTCCGTCTCGATGACCAACGTGTTCGCGCGCTTCCGGCCGGCGGAGGTCCACCGTGTGTTGCTGGTAGCGCATTGGGACACGCGCCCCATGGCGGATCAGGATCCGGATTCCGCGCGCCGAGGCGAGCCGATCCTCGGCGCCAACGACGGCGGCAGCGGGGTGGCGGTGCTGATGGAGCTGGCGCGCGTCCTATCCAGCCATTCTCCGCCCCTGGGAGTGGACCTACTGTTCACCGACGGCGAGGACTTCGGCGTCGGCGAGATGTACCTGGGGGCAAAGCACTTCGCGGCGAACCCGCCGCCCGGCTACCGGCCGCTGTACGGGATCCTGATCGACATGGTGGGTGACAAATCGCCCTCCTTCCCGATCGAGGGGCAGTCTCAGAGCCTGGCGCCGGAGGTCGTTGACCTGGTTTACCGGACCGCCGAAGAGATCGGCATGGCGCGGTACTTCCCGCGGGTCGTCGGGCTGTCCATAGAAGACGATCACATTCCGCTGAACCAGGCGGGTTTTCGGACGATCGACATCATCGACTTCAACTACCCGTACTGGCATACCACGGGCGACGTGCTCGAGAACACGTCTCCGGAGGGGCTGGAGGCGGTGGGCGAGGTGCTCACCCAGTTGATTCTCTCGGGCGGGTAGGCGGGACCCCTCCCGTGGTCGCCGCCGAGCCCCGGCGGAGGCCGACCGCGGTGGAAGGGAGGGGAGGTGACACGCGACGAGGCCCGGGCGCTGGCGTTCATCGCTTTTCTGCTGACCCTGTCGGGTGGCATTCGGCTGGTGACCGGACCCGGCGACGCGGCGCTCCTGGCCGAAGACGTGGACCTCCAGGCGCTCGAGACGGAAAGCGGGGAGGCGCTGGAGGACGGCCGCGCCCGCTCGCGCCCGCTCGCCGACGGGGAGACGCTGGATCCCAACCGCGCCACGGCGGCCCAGCTGGATCGTCTGCCGGGCATCGGTCCGCAGACGGCCGACCGCATCGTGGCCACCCGGGACACCGCGCCGTTCGCGACCCCGGGCGACCTGCTGCGGGTGCGCGGCGTGGGTCCGGCCACGCTGGAGAAAATCCGCCCCTTCATCGACCTGGGATTCGTCAGGCCGCCGGCCACAGACCGAGGATTAGCGCGCGCGGTAGACGTGAACCGGGCAGCACCGGCGGAGCTGGAGACCTTGCCCGGGATCGGGCCCGCCCTGGCCGGCCGCATCATCGCCCACCGGGACAGCGCCGGGCCGTTTCGCTCCCTGGAGGAACTGCTGGCGGTACGCGGGATCGGCCCCGCTACTCTCGAGCGAATGCGCGGGCGGGTGCTGGTGCGGTAAGGGGGAGACCGGCGCGCTCAGAAGCGTGCCAGCAGTTGAACGTACGCCCAGTGCAAGACTTCGTCTCCAAGCCCGATAGGTGCCGACTCGCCGGCGGAGGACGCCACGAACAGGCTGTATCCGGCCTGGACTCCCAGTCCGTGATCGAGGGTCCCCGACGCCGTCAGGTCGAGCTCGTAGCCCAGCCCTCTCTCCCCGACCGGCGAGGCGCGCGCGAGCCAGAATCGGTGCAGGTCCGCCTTGACCGTCCAGCCGGCCGGCCGGATCACGCCGCGGACGACGCCGTCCACGAGGCCGAGGTCGGCAACATGAGCGCGCATGTTCAGGAACATGTCCATGAAGCCGTAGAATTTGTGATTCGTCGCGTAGAGCGTGTTGAAGCCCCGGAAGGTTCCGTCCAGCGGAGTGTCGTCTCCAGACAGGTAGTCGACCTGCAGGCCGAGTCGTCCACCGAGCGGTCCGCGGAAGCCGTAGGTGCCCGCGGCCGTGACCATGTATGCGCCGATATCCTGGCGGGATGCGACACCCTGCGTCTGATGTCCGAATTGGGCCGCCGCGGTCGCCTCGACCGCCACGGGGCCCAACTGCTCACGCCCTCGCGCGCCGAGCGTGACCCGATCGATGTCCGTCCGGGTCGCCCCGTTGGTGGCGTTTCGATCCGCCAGCGCGAACAGGTCCACGCTGGCGTTGGCAGCCCAGAGCCCGAACAGGGAGCGGTCGCCCGACGAGTCGCCGTTGATCCTGGGATCGAGCCCCGTGGCCATGAGCGCGGCGCGTTCGTCGAGCACGGCCGCGAAGCCGTCGATCACCCAATCCGCGTGGAGCAACGTGAGGCGGGCGCCGTCGAAAGAGCGGTTCACGTTCGTCCACTGCACGGACCCGACGAGCCGCTGGTCGGCGAAAGCCAGCTCCTGGCGGCCGATCACGAAACGGAGCTCGTCGCGCGGCGTCCAGGCCAGGTACGCCTGCGGCACGTCCATGCGGTCGGCGGTCGCGTCGGCCAGCGTGTTCGTCTCCTCTCCGAACGCGCGCGAGTCGGAGATCTGGACGAGCGCGCTCAGGCTGCCGCGCCGCGCCGTCACGGCCAGGCGTGAGCGCAGCAGCGTCGCGTGATCGGAGGCCGCCCCGGACGTACGCGCGTCCATCTCGCTACGCACGCGGACGTCCGCCGACAACTTGAATTCGGTGCTATCGGCCTGAGCGGCGGCCTGGGTGGCCAAACCGAACCCCACGAGAGCCACAGCCACCAGGCGCGAGGCCGATCGACCAAGGCGCCACACGCGCGACCGCAGCCGGGTCGACCCGTGTCCTCCTCCCCAGGTCAGCACGGAATCTCGGCGCCCTTGCGCGCGTAGAACCACCAGTTTACCGCCAGGCAGCTCACATAGTAGCCGGCGAAACCGTACAACGCGTACTCGGGCGTACCGGCCTCGATCTGCCCTCCGAAGATGCGCGGAATGATGAACGCGCCGTAGGCCGCGATGGCCGAAGTCCAGCCCAGCACGGGCCCGGCGAGTTCGGGTCTGAAGATGATCGGCACCATGCGGAAGGTGGAGCCGTTGCCGATCCCGGTCGCCACGAACAGAACCATGAAGAGGGCGAAGAAGGGCCACCAGTAGGCGTCGGGGCTGTCAGCCGCCCCCGCCAGCCGGACCGTGATCGCAACGCCGATCGCCGATCCGATCATGAGTAGCGTGTCCCAATGGGTGACCCGCGCGCCGCCCAGCTTGTCGGCCAGCCAGCCGCCGACGGGACGGATGAGCGACCCGACCAGCGGTCCGAGCCAGGCGTAGTGCAGCGGGTTCGGCGCGTTCAGCGCCGGCGAGCCGTCCGGCAGACTGCCGAACACGTCCTGAATGAGCTTGGGGAAGGCGGCCGAGTACCCGATGAAGGAGCCGAACGTCATCGTGTACAGCCAGGTCATCACCCAGTTGTGCTTCTCGCGGAAGATGGCGAACTGAGTCGCCAGGCTCTGGCGCACCGCGGCCGGCGCGGCGTACCGCATCAGAAGCAGCGTCGCGGACACGCTAAGCGCCAGGACGAGCAGAATCCTGACCAGGTCCGGTAGGCCAAGGTCGAAGCCGAGAAGGAGCCCGATTCCCAGCGCCGCTCCGGCGAGCCCCAGGAACTCGAGCGACAACATCCTCCAGATGGCGCCGGCGGTCGATCCGACGCGGTGCAGCGGGAGGTTGTCCATGAACAGGAAGGCGAGGACGACCAGCAGCAGAAGGATCGGCACCCAGACGAGCCCGCTGTTCTGGATCCACACCTCGCCGCCGTCCGGCCCGGCTCTTCCGGCTCCTCCCACGGCTCCGAACAGCGCCAAGGTGGCGACCGCGGGCAACAGGAGCTGCATGACGCTGACCCCCAGATTTCCGAGACCGGCGTTCAGTCCCAGCGACAGTCCCTGCATGCGCTTGGGGAAGAAGAAGCTGATGTTTGACATGGAGGAGGCGAACGCGCCCCCGCCGATGCCTGAAAGCGCAGCCAGGACGACGAATCCGGCGTAGCCGGTACTCGGATCTTGCAGCGCGAACCCGAGGCCGGCCGTGGGCAGGAGAAGCAGCGCGGTGGTAACCCCGATCACGTTGCGGCCGCCCGAGATGGCGATCATGAACGAGTTCGGGATCCGTAGCGTGGCCCCGGACAGGCCCGCGATGGCCGGCAGCGTGTAAAGCTCGACCTTCGAAAACGGGAACCCGAGGGTCTCCATCTGGACGATGATGATCGACCACGCGAGCCAGACCGCGAACGCCACCAGCAGGCACGGTATCGAGATCAGGAGATTCCGGATCGCCACCCGCCGGCCCGTGCTCGCCCAGAACGCCTCGTCTTCCACCTCCCAGGCCGCGATTCCGTGGCCGGGGACGCCTAGATCCGGGTCCGAGCCGAATTCACTTCCTTCCGCCATTTCAGGTGCCTTTCGCTCGGCGTGCGCCGAGGCCGGTCATCAGATCTGCCTGGACATCTGGCGGACGACCACGGTCAGCCAGACGAGGCACGCCACGGAGACGCCGAACAGGAACATCCAGGTGGTGGTCCACAGGCCCATGGAGTCCAGCAGGGCCCCGAAGAGAATCGGGCACACGAAGCCGCCCAGGCCGCCGAGCACGCCCACCATGCCCCCGACCACGCCCACGTCGTCGGGGAAGTAATCGGGGATGTACTTGTAGACGGCGGCCTTGCCGATGCCCATGGCGATGCCGATGAGGAACACCAGGGCGGTGAAGATCCAGACGTTGGCCTGGAAGTAGATGTGGGTTACCCCGCGCGCCAGCAGCTCCCTCTTGGCGACGGCCTGTCCCACGTCCACGGCCGGCTCCTGCCAGGTGCGCGCGACCGGCAGGATGAGGGTCCCCTCGTCGGTGAAGATCGCCGCGCTCGGCGCTTCCACCAGCGCATACGAGCGTTCATCGACGCTGATCTCCGCGGGCGAAACGGCGGTCACGGTTCCCGCGCGCTGCGCCATGACGCCCTTGCCCGGCGACTCCAGGTCCATCCTCGGGAAGACCAGCAGGAAGCAGCAGATCGCGGTGACGCCGAGCACCCAATACAACACGCGTCGCGGCCCGAAGACATCGGACATCCAGCCCCCGAGAGCGCGGATGACACCGGATGGAAGCGAGAAGATCGACGTCATCAATCCCGCCGTGACGATCGTCATCGAGTAGACGTTGACGTAGTACGGGACCAGCCACTGCGCGAGCGCCACGAAGCCGCCGAACACGAGGAAGTAGTAGAGCCCGAAGCGCCACACGCGCATGTGCCTGAGCGGCTCGAGCATGCCGCGCAGCGTCTTGTCCGCGGCGCCGTGGGCCTTCCGGTTGCGGGTGCCCAGGAAGAAGATCACGGCCATGGCTACCAGCCCGGCCGCGTAAAGCTGCGGCAACGTCCGCCAGCCTTCGAGCGACGTGCCCCCCGCCGTGAGCGACTGGAGCAGGGAGGGCGCTCCCAGCGTCGTCAGCGCGGCGCCCGCGTTCCCGGCGCCGAAGATGCCCAGCGCCGTGCCCTGGTGCTTCGGCGTGAACCACACGGATGTGAAGGCGATCCCGACGGCGAAGGAAGCTCCCGTGAGGCCGAAGCCCAGGCTCGCGAGGAGGAACTCGCCGTAGCTGTCCGCGCGGCTCAGCAGGTACATGGGGATGGCCGACGCGAGCATCAGCAGGGCGTACACCGGTCGTCCGCCGAACTTGTCCGTCAGCAAGCCGACCGGCAGGCGAGTGAGCGCGCCGGTCAGCACGGGTATGCCGATCAGCCACCCCATCTGCCGGGCGTTCCAATCGAAGACCTGGTTGTCGATGAGGAACGTCACGAGCACGCCGTTCAGCATCCACGCCGCAAAACAGACGGTGAACGCGATCGTGTTCAGCGTGAGCGTCAGCTTGGCGCGACCCGATTCCGGCATCATGCCTCCGTGCTAGTGGACTGTAACAGCGTTACAGTCCAGTAGGGCTGGCCTTGGCCTGCGGCCGTTTGGTCATCCGCCGGGACTCGCCGTCCTCTTTCGATTCCAGACGACCACCTGGTACGGCCTCCACAGGTACCAGACGGGAACGACCAGGAAGTGCACGAGCCGGGTAAACGGGATGATCGCGATCAGGGCGAAGGCGTTGATGATGTGCAGCCTCGCCATGAGGGGTAGGGCCGCAACCAACTCCGGCCTGGGCGACAACGCGGCCAGCGACCACAGGTAGGGGATCGCCGTGTGAACGGACCACGCCGCACCCCACCTATGGAATATCGCCGTGAACACGCCGGTCGCGATCTGGGACAGCAAGAGCAGCAGCAGGATGACGTCCCAGCGCGAGGTCACCGCCCGCACCCTGGACACGGAAGCGCGGCGGTAGGAGAGGAGGACCACGCCCACGAGCGCCAGCAGCCCGAAAGCCAGCCCCGTGGCCTCGAGCAGGAACAGGCGCACCGGCACTCGGCTGAAGGCGATCACTCCGCTCGGTACCAGGAGGGCGATGAGGTGGCCCGCGAGGACCACGAGCAGACCGTAGTGGAAAGCCACCGATCCCCAGAACAGGCGCCCGCTCTCCAGGAACTGGGAGGAAAGCGAGGAGAACGAGAAGCCGTCCGAAAAGTAGCGCCTGACGCTCACGATCACCGCGAGCGCCACGGCCACGTAGGGGAGCACGACGAACAGGATCAGGTCCGCGTTGAGCGACATGGTTCGTCCCCGGATTACATGTGTTCGGGCCGCCGCGCGATCCAGCCGCCCGCCGCTCCGGGCGGGCGTGTCTCGGGTGGCCCGTGTGTCTGCATGACCGGCAGCGAACGCGCCCTGGTCCGATCGTTTCGCCCGCCGCCTTCGTCGCCGGGCCGCCTGACCGTTTCCAGAACGGCCGCCAGCAGCGCCGCGTACGGATTCTCGGTGCCCTCGAAGGAGCGCACGATCGCTCGAGTGGCCGGCACGATCGCTTCGTCGATCAGCTCCGCCACCCACGCGTCCCGTCCCCCCTCCAGGCCCGGGGCGGGCTCCTCGAGGACTTCGCTGTGGGCCAGGAAGCGGAGCACCACGCTGAGGTGGTCCGGCAACTCCTGCCCGGTCTCGAAGCCGGACTCGCCGTAGGTGCCGTTGAGGTGCGCCATGAACGCGCCCCGCTGGTAGCTGTCGCCGAACAGGTGGTAACCGACGTACAGGCACACCGAGGGGTTTGTGTCGAACGTCGCGGCGTAGAGTTCCTGTTGCGCGTGTAGGGACAGCACGTCCACCGCTTCCCGATGCGCCTCGAGTGACCGCGCAGCGGCGGGCCGGGCGGCGGCCAGTAGCCGCTGCAACTCGGCGCGGGCCGCCGCGGTGGTCGCCCCCGGGTAGTCCAGGGTTCGCGCCAGAAGCAGTAACGTCGGCCCGCTCGGGGGGGTGCTCGCGCCCTCCACCTCCACCTTCGCGCCGCCCGCGGCCGCCGCCGTGCCCAGCGCTTCCGCCGTGCTCATGGCCCCCGCTTCGCCGGCACGCGTGCGCCGACCCCCGCCGCACCCTTATGGCCGAGCGGGTCCTCCATCATCTCTATCGCCATCTCGCGGTGGTACGGCGGCACCACGAACCGCTCCTCGAACGTGGGTAGCGACGTCAGCCGGTAGATCGCATCGGCCACCTCCCGCGTGAGGCCAGTCGCCGCCAGAACGGCGTCAACGTCCGACCCGACATCATCGCCCACGGTTTCCTGTCTGCGCATGAGCCGCACCGCGATCAACTTTTCGATGACCGTGCGCAGGATGCCCTCGTTGCCGGCGGCGAACAGGCGCGCCAGGTAGCGCAGCGGGACTCGCGCCTGCTCCAGCGAGCCGAAGTAGTCCGCCCCGTCGATTTCGTAGTTGCCCCCGTTCATGGAGGCCATTACGGGAAGGAGGGGCGGCACGTAGAAGAGCATGGGCAGCGTGCGCGCCTCCGGGTGCAGGGGCAGCGCGAGCTTCCACTCCTTCACGTACTTGTAGACCGGCGACTTCTGGGCGGACTCGATCCACAAAGGGTCGATTCCACTGCGTCGTGCCTCGGCGATCACCTCCGGATCGAACGGGTCCAGAATGATGTCGCGCTGCGCCTCCACCAGGTCCTCATCCGGGGCGCCGACCGCCTCGGGGATGCGGTCTGCGTCGTACAGGAGCAGCCCGAGGTAGCGGATCCGTCCCACGCACGAATGGAAGCAGGCTGGCGCCTGCCCCGTCTCGAGGCGCGGGAAGCAGAGGATGCACTTCTCCGACTTCCCCGAGCCCCAGTTGTAGTAGACCTTCTTGTACGGACAACCGGAGATGCACATGCGCCAGGCGCGGCATTTGTTCTGGTTGACCAGCACCACGCCGTCCTCGCCCCTCTTGTAGATCGCTCCCGCCGGACAGGCCGCCACGCAGCCCGCGTTCAAGCAGTGGTTGCAGATGCGCGGCAGATAGAAGTGGATCATGCGCTCGGTCTCGAACAGCGCCTTGCGCTCGTGCTCGCTCAGCTCGCGCAGATTGAAGTCGTTCTCGGCGTAGACCGGGGATCCACCCAGGTCGTCGTCCCAGTTGGGACCGGCCTCGATGTCCATATCCTTGCCCGTGACCATGGAAATGGGGCGGGCCGTGGGCTGGTCGTCCGAAGCCGGCGCGTCGAAGAGATCCTGGTACCGGTACGTGAAAGGCTCGTAGTAGTCGTCCAGGACCGGCAGCTTCCGGTTGTGGAAGATGTTGCCCAGGCTGGCCGCCTTGCCCTGGATGCGCAGCTTGGGCTTGCCGTTCTTCAACTCCCAGCCGCCCCGGTACTTGTCCTGGTCCTCCCACAGCGTGGGATAGCCCGTGCCCGGCTTGGTCTCCACGTTGTTCCACCACATGTACTCGGTGCCTTCGCGGTCCGTCCACACGTTCTTGCAGGCGACGCTGCAGGTGTGGCAGCCGATGCACTTGTCCAGGTGGAAGACCATCGATACCTGTGCACGCACGTCCATTCGGAGTCCTCTCGGGTCGCGTTCGTTCGACCTACCAGCGCGGCTTGCCTGCGAGCTTTCGCACCAAGACGTGTGTGTCCCGGTTCACGCCCGTCGGTCCCCAGTAGTTGAAGTGGTAAGTGAACTGGCCGTAGCCGCCCATCATGAGGACGGGCTTGAGGCGAGTGCGGGTGAGGCTGTTGTGCCCCCCGGCCCGGCGGTTGCCGCGAATGGGCGACTTGGGGACGGAAATCGTCCTTTCGGGCGAGTGGTAGAAGATGCAAACACCCGGAGGTATGCGTGAGCTGACCACGGCCCGCGTGACCACCACGCCGTGGTCGTTGTGGACCTCCACCCAGTCGTTGTCGGCGATGCCGACCGACTCCGCCTCCTGGTCGTTGAGCCAGAACGGCTCAATCCCGCGCGACAGCGTGAGCATGCGGTGGTTGTCGTAATAGGTCGAGTGGATGTGCCACTTGCCGTGCGGCGTCAGGTAGTTGAGCAGCAGGCTGTTCTCGTCCCCCTCGCTCTTGCGAAGATCCCCGTACGCCACCGCGTCGCACTTGGGCTTGTAGGTGGGCAGGTGCTCGCCGAAGTCGATGTAGCCCGGGTGGTCCAGGTAGAAATGCTGCCGGCCGGTAAGCGTACGCCATGGCACGAGCCGCTCCACGTTGTACGTGAACGGGGAGTACGGCCTGCCGTCGTTGCTGAGTCCGGACCAGATGGGGCTCGTGAGGAGACGGCGCGGCTGCGCTATGATGTCCTCGAAGGTCATGCGCACGCCGCGGTACGGCTCCGCCAGGTCCGCCAGCGGAAGCCCCACCTTCTCCTCGTGTGCCTTGAACGCGCGGTACGCGGATTCCCCGTTGGTTTCGGGGGCGAGCGCCAGGATCACGTTGGCGGCTTCCACCGCGTCTTCGAGCGACGGGTGCCGATCCCCGTTCACCGACACCGTGGGCCCGCTTCGGACCAGTTCATCGTACTGATCCTCGATGCCCCAACTGGTGCCGTGCGCGCCGATGCCGTCGCGAGCCGCCGGTCCGAAGCTGATGAAGCGTTCGTGCAGGCGCGCGTAATCCCGCTCGACGACCATCAGCTTGGGGCCGGTCTTGCCCGGCACGTACTCGCACTCGCCCGTGAGCCAGTCTCGCACCGAGCTCTGAGCCATCTCGTCCGGGGAGTCGTGCTGGAGAGGCACCGCCACGATGTCCTTGACCGGATCGGGCAGGTGGACGCGCGCCAGTTCGGCCGTGGCCTTCGCGATGGACTTGAAGATGTCCCAGTCGCTGCGCGACTCCCAGCACGGTGGTACCGCCTGCGTCAGGGGGTGGATGAACGAGTGCAGGTCGGTCGTGTTGAGGTCGTCCTTTTCGTACCAGGTGGCCGCCGGCAGGACAATGTCCGAATACAGCGCGGACGTGTCCATGCGGAAGTTGAGGTCCACGATCAGGTCGAACTTCCCGCGCGGAAGCTCGTCCACGTACTCCACCTCGCTGGTGGTGCCGGCGGCCTTCTCGTCGGCGATTGCGTTGTCGTGCGTACCCAGGTAATGGCGCAGGAAGTACTCGTGTCCCTTCGCGCTCGACATCAGCGCGTTGCCGCGCCAGATGTACCAGACCCGGGGCCAGTTCTCGGGGGCGTCGGGGTCTTCGACGGAGAACTTCAGCTCGCGCGTCCGGATGCGCTCGGCCACCCAGTCCACGACCTCCTGGTCGCTCCCCGCACCGGCGTCCCGGGCGTCTCGCACCAGGTCCAGGCTGTTGCGGGGGAACTGCGGGTAGAACGGAAGCCAGCCGAGCCGCACCGCTCGCACCTGCTGGTCTATCGTGTGGCCCCTGGTCAGGTCGTCGCCGTGCAGCGCGTCGTATTCCCTGAAGCCGGTCTCGTAGCGCCACTGGTCGGTGTGCACGTAGTGGAACGAGGGCGCGTTCTGTAGCCTGGGCGGCTTGAGCCAGTCCTTGGCGAAGGCGATGGTCCCCCACGGCGCCGCGGGCGCGAGCTTCTCCTGCCCCACGTAGTGCGCCAGCCCGCCTCCGTCCACGCCGACCGAACCGGTCAGCATGAGGCCCGTGATCGGGCCCCGGTATATGAGGTTGTTGTGGTACCAGTGGTTGATGCCGGCGCCGATGATCACGGTGTTCTTGCCGCGGGTCGCCTCCGCGTTCTTGGCGAACTCGCGCGCGAACTTGGTGACCGTGTCGGCGGAAATCCCGGTGTAGCGCTCCTGCCAGGCCGGCGTGTAAGGGCTGGTGGGGTCGTCGTACCCGGCGGGGTAGTCGCCGTCCAGCCCGCGCGAAACGCCGAACTGCGCCATGAGCAGGTCGAAGCTGGTGGCAACCGCGACGCGGCCGCGCTTTGTGTCGACGTAGCGGATCGGCACGCCGCGCCCACGCACCACGTCTTCGGCGAAGTCCGAGAACTTCACCAGCGCCACCTCGTCGTGAGCCTCCAGGAACGAAAGCGCCGGCGCGATTTCCGAGCCGTCGACGCCGTCCTTCATCTGCAGGTTCCACTTGCCGCCGGGCTTCTCCCAGCGGAATCCGAGGCTGCCTGTCGGCAGCCGGGGCGCGCCGGCTCGTTCGTCGAATACCGTGAACTTGAAGTCCGGGTTGTCGACGTCGGCGTACCGCTCCAGGTCGCTCGCCCGGAGCAGACGCGAGGGCTGCCACCCCTCTTCCGTGGGCTCGAGGGTGACCAGGAAGGGCCCGTCGCTGTACCGCTTCAGATAGTCCGTGAAGTAGGGTACCTGCCGGTCGGCGTGGAACTCCTTGAGGATCACGTGGTTGGCCGCCATCCAGAACGCCCCGTCCTGGCCGGCGTGCACCGGCACCCACCAGTCGGCGTAGCGCGACACCTGGCTGAGGTCCGGCGAGAACACCACCAGCTTGGAGCCGTTGTGCCTGGCTTCCGCCACGAAGTGCACGTCCGGGGTGCGGGTCATGTTCAGGTTCGACCCCATCACCACGATGTACTTGGCGTTGTACCAGCTCGCGCTCTCGCAAACGTCGGTCTGCTCGCCCCACACTTCGGGCGAGGCGGGCGGGAGATCGCTGTACCAGTCGTAGAAGCTGAGGTTGACCCCTCCCATGAGCTGCAGGAGGCGGGATCCGCCCGCGTAGCTGAGCATCGACATGGCGGGAATCGGCGAGAAGCCGATCACCCTGTCCGGGCCGTACTTCTTGATGGTGTAGATGTTGGCCGCGGCCTGGATCTCCAGGACGTCGTCCCACGAGGCCCGACGGAAGCCGCCCTTGCCCCGCGCCCGGTGGAAGCTCGCGCGCGCGTCGGGGTTCTCCACGATCGAAGTCCAGGCCTCGACCGGATCCGCGTGCCGATCCTTGGCCTCGGCCCACAGGTCGGCGAGTACTCCACGGATGTAGGGGTGCTTCACGCGGATCGGGCTGTACAGGTACCATGAGAACGAGATTCCGCGTTGACAGCCGCGTGGCTCGTAGGGCGGGAGGCCGTTTTCCAGCTTGGGGTAATCGGTGGCCTGCATTTCCCAGGTGACGATCCCGTCCTTGACGAAGATTTCCCAACTGCAGCCGCCCGTGCAGTTGACGCCGTGCGTGCTACGCACCTTCCGGTCGTACTGCCACCGATTGCGGTAGAACTCCTCCCAGACCCGAAACTTCGGGTCCGTGACGTCCTTGATCCAACTCATCGGTGGCCTCCGATCAACGGCTTGCGGACGCCCCTCAGACGTCCTCTCCACAGCACCCCGGCCAGCAGCAGCAGCGCGACCGCGCCTCCCAGTCCGGTCATGGGGAAGGCGAGCGCCGACGACGCTGCGGTGGCGCGGACTTCGTCCGATCGAGCTCCAAGGAACGCGGCGAGATCGGCTATCTCCTCGCCCGTCAGCGGATGGTCCGCAAAGACATCCTGCATGACCGGAAACGGCGCGGTCCCGAGCACGCCTGGGAGCGCAGCTCCGTACTTGGCCGAAGCCGGCGACAGGTCCACCGCGAGGTTGCCGCCGCCGGCCAGCCCGACTTCAACGGCCGAGTGGCAGGAGAGGCAAGCCGGGCCGCCGTTGGCCAGGCGCTTCTCCCCGGTGAAGAGCGCCCTCCCGGTGGTAGCGTCGCCGTCGGCCGCTTCGGACGTCGCCCCACCAGACACCGGCGTGGGCGCTTCGAGGAAGGCGAGTATGGCGTCGACTTCGTCGTCCGTGAGACCCAGCGCGGGCATGGGCAGCTGGTACTCGGCCAGCAGCGCGACGGCTATCGAATCGCCGCCGGCGAGCATCGGCGCCGGATCGGTGATGAAGGCGTCCAGCCAGGCGGTTTCCCGGCGCGTCGTGACGTCGGCCAGGCCCGGGCCCACGAGCCGGTCGGCGCCGAGGCTGTGGCACGCTGCGCACTTCGTCTCGTAAAGCATCTGTCCCTGGCTCGCGTCCGCCTGGGCGGTGACGGCCGCGGACGGGGCCTGCATCGCAGCGGCCGGCGAAACCGCCAACGACAGGGTCCCGGCGAGCACCAGCGCCAGAGCCTTGCCCGCGAAACGGGGCCAGCACCGGCGGCGACCGGTCGCGTACCTCATCATCTCACTCGCCTCCGGAGTCGAGTCCAGATTCGGCAACATCGGACAGCGTGATCTCCCTAAGGCTTGCCTCGAGTAGGCGAACCCGATCCTTGAGCAGGTGGTGCAGAGGACAGGGGTCGTGGTCGTGGCAACGCGCCGCCCACAGGAGGCAACGGGTCAGCAGGATCGACCCCTCCACCGCGACGACGATGTCCAGGACGTTGATTTCGCCTGCCGGCTTGGCGAGCGCGTAGCCCTTCCCGCGCCCGCGCGCCGATTCGACGAGTCCGTGCCTCGCCAGCTTCTGGAAGGTCTTGGCCAGGAAGGAGGGGGGCAGGTCCCGTGCGAGGGCGATCTCCGACAAGGGGATGTGCCGGTCACGCGGTAGGGTGGCCAGAAAACCGAGGCCCCGAATGGCGTGTTCGCTTTCGCGCGTCAACTGCACAGGGATTCGCCAATCAAAGGAGTAAGCGGACCCGTTTAGTCCTATATTAGGAAATAAGCGCCCATCGCGGGACCGTCAAGGAGTTAGGTTGCGATCGGCCCAACCCAGCCCGAGGAGGTGACGCTTGTCCGAGTACCTGCCCCCGTTCTTCCAGAAGTTGCGTGGCCGCTACCCCGACGTGTTCGACCGGCACGAGGCGCTGGCAGGCGCCTGTCACGCTGCCGGCCCGCTGGACCGAAAATCACGGCACCTGGCCAAGCTCGGGGTGGCGATCGGGGCCCGCTACAGGGGTGCGGTGCAGTCGCAAGTCCGCCAGTCGCTGCAGGCGGGAGCCACGAGCGAGGAGATCGAACAGGTCGCGCTGCTGGCGGCCACCACGGTCGGATTCCCGAGCAGCGTGGCCGCGCTCAAGTGGATCGAAGAGGTGCTGGAGGCGAGGGAGACGGCGGGAGCGCCAGACGCCTGAAGGGTGACCTGTCGGTGGCGCTGGGTGAGCCAGCCGCCTACCGCGTCATGCTTCAGGCCTCAGGGTTGCCGGGCGCCGGCGGCCTCTCGCAGAGCGCTCACCGGCTCGGCCCATTGCCAGATCCTGGCAGCGAGTTCCGCCACATCGTCCCGCGCGTACACCGGCAGCGAGCCAACGCCGGGCGCACGTTCCTTCGGGCCCGGGGACGTTCCGTCGAGTGTTTCGCTCTCGACGGCGATGAGCGCGCGAACCTCCGGTATCCGATCCAGGGGCGGCAATTCCTTGCTGTCGTCGGTGATCAACACCTTCGGCACGAGGGACATCATCCAACCTTCCGCCAGGACGAGTTCGATCGACTCGGGCAGCGTCGCACACGCGTCCAAGAGACGGCGCGTTCTGTCCAGGCCCTCCGAGCTTTCGCCGGGGTTGGTCGGCATGTCCCGCGCCGGGCTCCGTCGCGCGCGCGTAAAGCTGGCGATCTGAGCCGGATCGATGACGACGACCGCTCCCGCGCCCGCCTGGGCGAACCGGGTTGAGTCCTTCGCAGGGGGGTGCCAGCTCAGCTCGTGGTGCGTGTGCTTGATCAACGCCACGCGGCCGCGATCGATGGGAAGGCTTTCCAACAGCCGCTCCAAGAGTGTGGTTTTGCCAGTGCCGGACGCGCCGGCTACGCACAGCAGTCTCAAAGGGGGCCAGTCTCCTCTGTTGGGACCGTCTTCGGAACTTCCGGTTTCCGCGACCCGGAGATTCGCTGGACCGGGCGGCGGCTTCATGCTACCCGTTCAGCCGGTGCGCCGACAGAGAGGGCGAGGAGGTGGATCCTGTGCGCCGGTGAGTTGCATCCGCGCGCTGCCCTTCGGCGCTTCGGCCGTTGCATTTCGCCCGACCCGAGGCTCGCAAATCGCGGCCGTCTAGGGCAGACGTCAAGCAGCGCGGCGACCGCGCGAGGAGCCTATCGGCCGATCCGCCGGCTGCCCTACGTTGCGGCACCCGCGCGACAAGAGCCTTGACGCCCCCACGCGCGTGGGCAACATTGGCGTCACTCTCCTCTTAGATTCCCGAAAACTACATAGACGAGATGGCAACGACGCTTGCACCCGCGAGCGGCGAGCGCCTGGGGGACAGGCTCGTCCGTGAGGAATTCATCACGGCGGAGCAGCTCCGGACGGCGCTGGCCGACGCCCAACAGCACGGCACCCGGATCGGCTACTCGCTGATCAAGCTGGGCTTCATCGCCGAGGAGGCGCTGACGCGCATGCTTGCCAAGCAGTACCTGGTACCGGCGGTCGACCTCGAGCGCGTCGAGGTGGACGAGCGCATCCTGCGCCTCGTGCCGGGCGAGTTGGCGCTCACACACCAGATCCTGCCGTTGCGCCGCAACGGGCGCACCCTCGTCGTGGCGATGGCCAATCCCACCGACGGGACCGCCATCGACAACCTGAAGTTCGTCACCAGCCACGACATCGAGCCGGTCGTCGTGGGCGAGTACACGCTGCGCAAGCACCTCGAGAAGTACTACGAGGTTCAGGACGAGCGGCTGAAGGAGATCCTGGACGAATTCGGGGACGACGACGTCGAGGTGATGGAGGAGGAAGACGAGGACGTCAGCATCGCGGCGCTCCAAGCGCAGGTGGACGAGGCGCCCGTCGTCAAGCTGATCAACGGCATCCTCACGGACGCGGTGCTCAAGGGCGTCAGCGACATCCACATCGAGCCCTACGAGAAGGAGATCCGCGTCCGCTACCGCATCGACGGCGCGCTGCAGGAGGTCATGAAGCCGCCGTTCAGGATGAAGGCCGCGCTCACCTCTCGGCTGAAGATCCTGTCGGATCTGAACATCGCCGAGCGGCGCGTGCCCCAGGACGGTCGCATCAAGATGCGCGTCAAGAAGAAGGTGGTCGACTTCCGCGTCTCGACGCTGCCCGTGATCTTCGGCGAGAAGATCGTGCTTCGCATCCTGGACAAGAGCAACCTGACCCTGGACCTGGAAAAGTTCGGGCTGGAGCCGAAGGCCGAGAAGGACTTCATGGCTGCCATCATGAACCCGTACGGGATGGTGCTCGTCACCGGGCCGACGGGCTCCGGAAAGACGACGACTCTGTACTCGGCGCTTTCCAAGATCAACAACGACGACGTCAACATCATGACGGCCGAGGACCCGGTCGAGTACAACCTGCACGGTATCAACCAGGTATTGGTGCGCCCCGATGTCGGCATGAACTTCGCCGCGGCGCTGAAGGCGTTCCTGCGTCAGGATCCGAACATCATCATGGTCGGTGAGATCCGGGACCTGGAAACCGGCAGCATAGCCATCAAGGCATCGCTTACGGGTCACCTGGTGCTGTCGACCCTGCACACGAACGACGCGCCGGCGACCGTGACGCGTCTGATCGACATGGGGCTGGAGCCGTTCAACGTCGCGGCCGCGCTCAATCTGGTGAGCGCCCAGCGGCTGCTACGGCGCATCTGCTCGAGCTGCAAGGCGCAGGCGACGTACTCCGACGACTATCTCGACGCCGCCAAGCTCACGTCCGAGCACCGCGAGCTCACGTTCTACAAGGGCGAGGGTTGCGAGGAGTGCGACGGTTCCGGCTACAAGGGCAGGCAGGGCATCTACGAGGTCATGGCCATGTCGCCGACCCTGCGCAAGCTGATCATGGGCGAAGCGGGCACCGACGAGTTGCGCCAGCAGGCGGTCAGCGAGGGCATGCTGACGCTGCGCATGGACGGCATGAAGAAGGTCGAGCGCGGCATCACCACGCTCGAGGAGGTCGTGAAGGAAACGGCGGCGTAGTCGTCTAGACCGGGGCCGGCTGGAAGTACGGGTCGGCCGGGGCGGGGCCACCCGCCGGCGGCGCCCCACAAAGTGGCTCTCCCCGGAGCTAACTCGAGGAGTCTAACAGGTGAGCACCATCGCGAGCGGGATCCCGCAGGCGCCTCCGGGCGCGGCGGGGCAGGGGGGGGCGGCCACGGGTGGCGCGGGTGCGACCGCAGCGGGCGCGGGGGGCAACGGTACGCCCGGCGAGAAGGCGCTCAACATGCGTGACCTTCTGGAGCAGATGCTCACGAAGGGCGCGAGCGACTTGCACATCACCACCGGGCAGACACCCAAGCTGCGCATCGACGGCGAGCTGACGGAGATTCCCGGGACCGAGCGGTTGATGCCGCGCGAGACCATGGCGCTCGCCTACTCGATTCTCACGGAGAACCAGAAGAAGCGCTTCGAGACCGAGGACGAGCTGGACTTCAGCTTCGGCGTGCAGAAACTGGCGCGCTTCCGCGGCAACGTGTACAAGCAGCGCGGCAGCGTGGCGCTCGCCATCCGGTTGATTCCTTACGACATCAAGACGTTCGACGAACTGGGGCTGCCGCCCACGGTGAAGCAGCTCGCCGAGCGGCCGCGCGGACTGGTGCTGGTCACCGGCCCGACGGGCTCCGGCAAGTCGACCACGCTGGCGGCCATGATCGACAAGATCAACCGCGAAGAGAAGGGCCACATCCTCACCATCGAGGACCCGATCGAGTTCGTGCACCGGCACCAGGGCTGCATGGTGAACCAGCGCGAGATCGGCACCGACACGCAGTCCTTCGGTGACGCGCTCAAGTACGCGCTGCGCCAGGACCCGGACGTGGTGCTGATCGGCGAGATGCGGGACCGCGAGACGATCGAGGCGGCGCTGACCATCGCGGAGACGGGGCATCTCGCGTTCGGTACGCTGCACACCAACTCGGCGGCCGAGGCGGTCAACCGCATCATCGACGTGTTCCCGGCCAATCAGCAGCCGCAGGTGCGAGCGCAACTCTCCTTCTCGCTGGAGGGAGTGGTCACACAAACGCTCCTGCAGCGGGCACAGGGGACCGGACGGGTGGCCGCGGCGGAGGTGCTGGTGTGCACGCCCGCCGTGCGCGCGAGCATCCGCGACGACAAGGTGCACCAGATCTATTCGATCATGCAGGCCGGGAAGAAGCACGGCATGCAGACAATGAACGACGCGCTGTACCAGCTCGTGATCATGGACGAGGTGCGGCTCGAGGATGCGCTCAAGAGGTCGGGCGACCCGAACGAGTTGCAGCGCATGGTGGGAGGAGACGGCGCAGCCGTTTAGGACCGAAGGATACGCGGGCCGCGCGGCGAGGAGGGCCGCGCGGTGGGGGATGACGAAGAGAGGGGAAGGGACGCGATATGCCGATGTTCAGCTACGCCGCCCGCACGCTGGCCGGCGAACTCACCAACGGCGAGATCGATCTCCGATCTCGCGACGACGTCGTGGGCTACCTGCGCAAGCAGAAGCTCATCCCGGTAAAGGTCGAGGAGAAGAAGAAGTCCCTCGGCCAATTCGAGATCAAGATCGGGACGGGCATCAAGACCCGCGACATCGTCATCTTCACCCGCCAGTTCGCGACGATGATCAACGCGGGCCTGCCGCTCGTGCAGAGCCTGGACATCCTGGCCAAGCAAACCGAGAACAAGTACCTGGCCGAGGTGATCGGGCACGTGCTCCACGACGTGGAGTCCGGCAACACGCTGGCCGACTCCATGCGCAAGCACTCCAAGGTGTTCACCGACCTGTACGTGAACATGGTCGCCGCCGGTGAGGCGGGCGGCATCCTGGACGTGATCCTGCTGCGACTCGCCACGTTCCTGGAGAAGGCGGACGCCCTCAAGCGCAAGATCAAAGGCGCAATGATCTACCCGGGCGTGATCCTGGGAGTGGCGGTGTCGGCGGTGGCGATCCTGCTGATCTTCGTGATCCCCACGTTCCAGACGATGTTCGAGAGCGCGGGAGTGCCGTTGCCCGTGCCGACTCAGATCGTGATCGGCATGAGCGCGTTCCTGCAAGCCTATTGGTGGGCTGTCTTGCTTGGCATGGCGGCCACCGTCGTGGCCATTCGCATGACCTACAAGACCGACGGCGGCGAGCTCGCCATCGACAAATTCCTGCTGAAGATGCCCATCCTGGGGAACCTGCTGCGCAAGGGCGCGGTGGCGCGCTTCACGCGCACGTTGGGTACGCTGGTGGCTTCGGGCGTTTCCATCCTGGATGGGTTGGAGATCACGGCGCGGACGGCGGGCAACCGGGTCATCCACGACGCCGTGATGCGTTCGCGGACCAGCATCGCGGGCGGAGAGACCATCGCCGAGCCGCTCAAGCAAACCGCTGTCTTCCCGCCCATGGTCGTGCAGATGATCAACGTGGGCGAGCAGACGGGCGGCCTGGACGAGATGCTCACCAAGATCGCCGACTTCTACGACGAAGAGGTGGACGCGGCGGTGGAGGCCCTGCTGAGCGCGATGGAGCCGATCATGATCGTGGTGCTCGGTACCGTGGTCGGCGGCATGATCGTGGCCATGTACCTGCCGATTTTCGACATGATCAACGCGGTGCAGGGGTAGGCGCCGCCGCGAGACGAGGACGCCTTCCCGCCCGCGGGAAATCCCGCTACACCAACGTCGCGCCCTCGGCCACGCCCGGGGGCGCGTTCACACGCGCAGCACAACCTTGCCGTAGCTTTCCCGCGACTCAATGAGGCGGTGGGCCTCGGCCGCGTCCCCAAAGGCGAGCACATGGCCCACCTGCGGGCGGACGCCGTGCTTATGCACGAACCCGACCAGGTCCCCCCAGATCCTCCGCAGCAGGCCGGTGTGCGGTACCAGGTACCCAACGTGGCTCGACGACATGCCTATCGAACGGGTGAGCATCTCGCGCAGGGGCATGCGCGGACGGCCCCGCCACGCGCGCCACAGTGATAGGGGGCTCCAGAGCGTATAGTCCAGCGACGCGTAGCCCGCTACCACGACGCGCCCGAAAGGCGCCAGCGAGTTCTTGGCCGCATCGAACACCTCGCCGCCCACCATCTCCAGCGCGACATCTATCCCGCGGTCACCAGCTACTTCGCGCAGGCGATCTTCCCATCGGTCGGAGCGGTAATTGACTGTCGCGTCGGCGCCCAGTTCGCGCACCCGTTGCAGCTTCCGATCGGAGCCGGCGGCGGCGATCACAGTGCAGCCTAGCCGATTCGCAATCTGCACGGCGGCAGTGCCCACACCTCCCCCCGCCGGGGAGATCAGGACCCGGTCGCCCGGGTGGACACGACCCGATTCCACCAGACCTACCCACGCGGTGAGGTAATTCACCGGGAAGGCAGCGTTCTCCTCCGCGGAGAAGCCCTCGATCGCCGGAAGCGCCGCCGCCTCCTCCACCACTAGCGAGGTGGCGTATGCGCCGTGCTGGGTGCCGACCACCACGGCCTCTCCGGGGCTCCTCCCCACGCCCTCGCCCACGTCGTCGATGTTGCCCGCGGCCTCCATGCCGAGCACGTACGGTAGCTTCGGCGCCCAGCCGTAGAGACCCTTGCGGGAGAGGATCTCCGCGTAGTTGAGGCCGATGGCCTCTACGCGCACGCGCACCTGGCCGGGGCCGGGCCGTGGCTCGCTGCGCGTGGTGGGTCGCAGCACGTCGGGAGCGCCGTGGCGGGTCAGGACATAGGCTTGGGAGCTCACGCTGTGCTGCGTGCCGCAGCGACTCGCGGTTGCAACTCGGGATCCGCCGCGCCCTCACCCAAGCAGGCTTGCAGCGTGGCCATGAACGCCCGAGACGCCAGGCAGAGGTGCCGATCCGCGTGCCGGATCGCGTACATCGAGCGCTGAGGGGCGGGGTCGATGGGTATCGCCCTCAGCCCCGCCATCGACGCGCTGTCACCCGCGTAACACGACGGCAGCAAGGTCACGCCCAGGCCCGCGCGTACGGCCGCGCAGATGCTCTCCGGCGCGGATATCTCGGCCACGATTCGCGCCGCGGAGCCGTTGCTGCCGAGCGCCTCGTCGATGCCCAGGCGCAGGCACAGGCCATCGGGTGGCACGATGAGCGGAAGTTCGGCCAGTGAGGATAGCGGCACCGGTCCCCCGGACAGCGCGTGCCCCAGCGGGACCACCAGCACCAACTCCTCCACGTAGAGCGGCGTGGCCTGGATCGACTCGCCGGTCCCGGGGAGGTAGCAGATCCCCAAGTTGACCCTGCCGGCGCTCACGGAGTCGACCACGGCCGCCGACGATTCCTCACGCACGCGTACCGTGACGTCGGGGTGCTCATCGCGAAACCGCGCGAGGGCACGGACGACGAGCGAGAGGTTGGCGGTGTGCACAGCCGCCACCGTCAGCTCGCCCCTGACCGCGCCGACCGCCTCCTCTACCGCCACCCGCGCGTTCTCCACGTCCTTCAGGACCCGCTCCGCGTAGCCGCGCAGGGCACGCCCGGCGGTGGTCAGCCGCACGCCGGTGGAAAGGCGGTCGAACAGCGGCGCGTCGAGTTCCCGCTCGAGCGACTGGATCTGCTGCGAAAGCGCCGGCTGGGACACGTAACTCGCCTCGGCCGCGCGCGTGAAGTGGCGGTGCTCGGCGACCGCTAGAAAGTAACGCAACTGGCGGATGTTCATAAGCGGCACGGATTACCGGGATCACGATTGGATATTTGTACGAATCACTCCGGCCACGGTACGTTCGCCCCACTGCAGAATCAAGTCGCCGTGCTCCCCGTTCGCGCGCGGGACACAGGGGACCGGGAAAGGGAGAGATGATGCACGTCAGGAGCGGGGTCGTCCGTGCGGTCGCGGGAGCAGCGGGGCTGATCGTGGGCGCAGTGGCCGGATGCCAGCCGGCCGCCCGAGGTGAAGAGGCGAACGCTTCGGCGGAAGTGGGCTCAGCCGTCCACGCAGAGAGCACGCCGAAAGCGGGATTCGCGTCGCACCCCGGGAGCACGGAAGACTCCGCCTTCGACCTGGTGTTCACGGCGGTGCGCAGGGAGGGCGACGAACTCGTGTTCGTCGAGCGTGTGAGCGGCAGGGCGGGGGTCACCGTCCCCACGCCGGCTGGCAAGCTCGCCGGAGCCGAAGTGTTCAGCTACGTGTGGCCCACCAGCCTGGACCCCTCCGTGGTGGAGTTCGAGGAAGGGACCGGTACCCTGGCGCTTGCGGCCACGTCGCACCCCGACTTCGACGACACGCCGCTGTACGATGAGGACGGCGACGGAGACAACGGCAACGATGGCCGGCTCTGGCACAGCCACTGGGTCGTGCTCACGCCGGACCCGGAGTGCGGCGCCGGCTCGCTCAAGGTGCGGGACATCCCCGAGGGGGCCGAGCCCAGATTGCCGGCCACGTGGCCGGGCTTGCCGCTCTTCATCGACAGCCCGGGCTACGAGCCGGATATCTCCGGTGCGGAGATCAGAGTACCCGTGCCCCTGAAGGAGTTGGGTTTCCCGGCCGATTTTTCCTACGACGGGGTGACGGCGGCGCTGCGCGTCAACGAAAGCGTGCACAACCCGCTGCTGTGCGTCAGCGAGGTGTTCGACGTCGCCTCCGGCGACCTGTCGCTGCCGGGGACGGTGGGCTAGCGGAAAGAGAAGCGCCGAGCCGGGCCCCGGGAACGGGCGATCTAATCCACGCCTTCTCGCCGCCTCTGCAAAGCACGGGGCTCCGCCGCGCCGGCCTCCGCCGCCTCCGGAGCCTCCATGCCGGCCGCACCGGCCATGCCCATGATGCCCGGCAGGTTGAGCGAGTCTGCGAGGCCCGAGGGCACGACCATGAGCGAGCCGCGCTTGACGATGCTCTCGTAGAGCATGTTCATGGCGCGCAGCTTGAGCGCCACGGGGCTGTCGGTGTAGCGGTCGGCGGCTTCCACGAACTTGGAGGCGATCTCGGTCTCGGCGGTGCCCAGGATGATGCGCGCCTGCCGCTCCCGCTCGGCCTGCGCCTGGCGCGACATGGCCTCCTCCAGCGCCTCGGGGATCACCACGTCGCGGATCTCCACCGACTGCACCTGGATGCCCCAGTCGTGCATCTTGCGGTCGAGCGATTCCTGGAGCCCGCGACCGAGCTCCTTACGGGCCTGGATCAGCTCGGCCAGGTCATGCTTGCCGATGGCGTCCCGCAGCGCGGTCTGCGCCGCCAGGATCACCGCCTCCTGGTAGTCCTGCACCTCGAGCGCGGCGCGCTCGGCGTCGTAGACGACCCAGAACGCTATCGCGTCCACGTCCACCGGCACCGTGTCCTTGGTCAGGCACGACTCGGCGCCGAATGCGGTGGTGCGGATGCGCTGGTCGATGTGGTAACCGATGCGGTCGAGGATGGGCACGATCGCAAAAAAACCGGGGCCGCGTAGGCCGCGGTAGCGCCCGAAGCGCAGCACCACTGCGCGCTCCCACTGGTCGGAGAACTTGATGCTGGAGCCGATCACGAGCGCGGCGACGCCCGCGACGGCACCCGCGATCGGCAACGCGAGGCCCGCGAGGGCGAGGCCGCCCAGGAGTCCACCCGCGCCCAGCAGGCCGGCGGTCAGAGCCGGCACGGGATAGCGCGTGTCGTTGGGTGAGGTGTTCACGTCGGTTCGCTTGGCGAGCGCGGTCGAACGTTCGATGCGCCCGAATATGCTGTTGTCTTTCATGCGCTGGATCCCCGGCTGAGGGAGCCGCGGTCGGCGTCGCGGTACTCGCCGATCGCCTCGAGCAGGTCGACCACGTCGAAGCCCAGCGCCTCGACGCGCTCCACCGCCTCGCGGCAGGTCTCGTGCAGGCTACGGTAGCGAGCGCGTTCCTCTTCGGAAGGAGGGGAGAGGCCCACGAAGGTGCCCTCTCCTCTGCGCGTGGTGGTTACGCCCAGCCGCTCGAGCTGGCCGTACGCGCCCTCCACTATGCGCGGGCTCACGCCCAGCGTAACCGCCAGCTCCCGCGCCGTGGGCAGGCGCTGACCCGTGCGCAGGCTGCCTTCGACCACCGACAGCCAGACGTCCTGGACGATGACGTGGGCCACCGGCTGCCCGGCGTGCTCGGCGATCCTCGAGGCCAGGCGCCTTGAGATGCGGTCGGTCGTCATCATTGGGAGCTCCCCGCGCGACATACGCGTCGATGACGAAGAATAGTGAGACAAGCGGGCACGCGCAGGAGAGCACGAGCGCGGTCCGGGCGTCGACCGCCGCGGCCCGGCGGGACGGCGACGACTATTCCAGCAGCGTCGGTCCGGTTTCCGGGGCCGGCGCCAGGGCGCGGTGCTCGTTGAGGAGCCGCGCGCAGGTGTTCCAGCGCAGCAGCGCCGCGTCGTCTCCCGGAGGGCTCAACGCCTGCGCCGTTTCGAAGCACTCCATCGCTTGCCGGAAGGCGTCGTAGGCCACGTGCTCGGAGCCCGGAAAGCCCCGCG
Organism: Gemmatimonadota bacterium; assembly: GCA_039715185.1. Classification (NCBI taxonomy): domain Bacteria; kingdom Pseudomonadati; phylum Gemmatimonadota; species Gemmatimonadota bacterium. The sequence goes on along the minus strand of JBDLIA010000005.1, from coordinate 6,874 downwards.
TGTGGCGCGCTTTCGCCACGCGTTCGTGGATAATGCCGGTGTAGTAGGCTTGCTCGTATTCTCCCTCGAGCGAGCCGATATGCGAAAGCACGTCGGCGCGGGAGGGCCCACCTTCGGCGCCAAACTGGTCGGAGAGCGATAATACGAGATCGACGCGGGCGCGTTGATTCCCGGGGTCCACGCTCAGCACGTCGCGGCAAATGCTCTCTGCCTCGCGGGGCTCGTTGAGCAGTCGGTAGCGCTCCGCCTTGTCCAGCGCGCCGGCGATACCCGCCTCGGAAAGTCGCTTGAGCTCGAACATCGTTACTCCTTCGCGCGGGGCCGGCCCCGAACCAACTGTACCAGTTTCGAGAGCGGATCGTATGCGACGTCCGCCACGCGCTCCTTGAGCGGGATGATGGCGTTGTCGGTAATCTGAATCTCTTCGGGGCAGACGCCAGTGCAGCACTTGGTGATGTTGCAGTAGCCCACCCCCTGCGCCTTGCGCAGCTCCTCCCGACGGTCGTCCGCGTCGAGCGGATGCATCTCCAGAGCAGCCACGTGCACGAGAAAACGAGGACCTATGAAGCGGTCGTGCAGGCGATGGTCCCGCAGCACGTGACAGACGTCCTGACACAGGAAGCACTCGATGCACTTGCGGAACTCCATGACCCGGTCGACGTCCGACTGGTTCATCCGCCAGGTGCCGTCCGCGGCGTCGGGGGGGCGCGGCCTGAACGGGGCGATGCGCCGCTTTACCTCGTAGTTCCACGACACGTCCGTCACGAGGTCCCGGACGAGCGGGAACGACTTCATCGGCTCCACGGTGATAGGCCGGTCGATCGGCAGCTCGTTCAGGCGCGTCATGCACATCAGGCGAGGCGTGCCGTTCACCTCCGCCGAGCAGGACCCGCACTTGCCCGCCTTGCAGTTCCAGCGCACGCCCAGGTCCTGCGCCTGGTCGGCCTGGATCCGGCGCACCGCGTCGAGCACCACCATGCCTTCGTGGATCTCGGCGTCGTAGTCCCGGAACTCGCCCGCCTCGTCGCCGCGCCAGATGCGGAAGGTAGCCGTCGCCATCAGCCCATCTCCTCGATGATTCGACGCAGCCCCTCGGGGATGTCGGGAATCGGCGAGCGCGACACGATCATGTCCCCGTCGGGTGCCTTCTTCACCACCAGGTTGGCGTCCCCCCAGGCGGCGTCCTTGTCCGGATGATCGGCCCGCGTGTGCGCGCCGCGGCTCTCCGTGCGCTCGAGCGCAGCGCGCGCGATCGCCTCCGCCACCGTGAGCAGGTTGTGAAGGTCGAGAGCGGTATGCCAGCCCGGGTTGTACTCGCGATTGCCGGGCACCCGGATGCGCGCCGCCCTCTCCCGCAGGGCGCCGATCTCGTCGAGCGCAGCCTGGATGCTCTCGGCCGAACGGACGATCCCCACGCCGCCCTGCATCACTTCCTGGAGCTCGCCCTGCAGGCGATAGGGTCCTACGTCCGTGGCGGCTCCGGAAACTTCGTCGAAAGGCGCGAGCATCGTCCCGGTTGCCTCCCTGACAGCGGACTCGTCGATCGCGGCGGCGGGGTTTTCCCGCGCGAACGCCGAGGCGTGCTCGCCGGCGCGTTTGCCGAAGACCAGCAGATCGGACAGCGAGTTGCCCCCGAGCCGGTTCGCGCCGTGCAGCCCGCCCGCGCACTCGCCCGCGGCGAAGAGTCCCGGCACGCCGGACATCTGCGTTTCGGCGTGCACGCGGATCCCGCCCATCGAGTAGTGCGTGGTCGGGCCTACCTCCATCGGCTGCCGGGTGATGTCGATGTTGGCGAGCTGCCTGAACTGGTGGTACATGCTGGGGAGCTTGCGCTTGATGTGGGCCTCGGCCTGGGGGAGCTTTTCCCCGATCCAGGCGATGTCCAGGAACACCCCCCCGTGCGGGCTGCCGCGCCCCTCGCGGACCTCGCGCACGATGCAGCGAGCCACGTGATCGCGCGTGAGCAACTCCGGCGGGCGGCGAGCCTCGCGGTCGCCCTGCGTGTAGCGCCACCCTTCTTCGGGATTGTCCGCGGTCTGATCCGTATACAGCGGCGGGATGTCGTCGAACATGAAGCGACGCCCCTCGCTGTTCTTGAGGACGCCGCCCTCCCCGCGCACCCCCTCGGTCACCAGGATCCCGCGCACGCTGGGCGGCCACACCATGCCCGTCGGGTGGAACTGCACGAACTCCATGTCGGTGAGCTCGGCGCCCGCGTCGTAGGCCAGCGTGTGGCCGTCGCCGGTGCATTCCCAGCTGTTGCTGGTGATCAGGTAGGCCCGGCCCGTGCCTCCGGTCGCGAGCACGACGGCGCCCGCCCGGAACACCAGAAAGCGCCCGCGTTCGCGCTCGTACGCCACCGCCCCGGTAATCCGGCCGCCGTCCTTCAGCAGCCGCACGACGGAGACCTCCATGTGCACGTCGATGCCGCGGTGGATCCCGTGATCCTGAAGCGTGCGGATCATCTCCAGGCCCGTGCGATCACCCACGTGAGCAAGGCGGGGATAGGCGTGGCCGCCGAAGTTGCGCTGCAGGATGCGGCCGTCGGCCGTGCGGTCGAACAGCGCTCCCCACGACTCCAATTCATGCACGCGCTCGGGTGCTTCGCGGGCGTGCAGCTCCGCCATGCGCCAGTTGTTGAGGTAGGCGCCGCCGCGCATGGTATCGGCGAAGTGGACGCGCCAGCCGTCGCGCTCGTCCACGTTGGCCAGGGACGCCGCGATGCCCCCCTCCGCCATGACCGTGTGCGCCTTGCCCAGGAGCGATTTGCATACGACCCCCACCGAGACCCCGGCGGCGGACGCCTCGATGGCGGCCCTGAGGCCGGCTCCGCCGGCGCCGATGATGAGCACGTCGTGCTCGATCGTCTCATAGCTCATCGGCCGACCCGCCCCCCTCGCCGGGCCGCCGTCACAGGATCTTCCAGTCGACCCAGATGCCCATCGAGCACAGCCGTACGTAGACGTCGGAGAACGCCACCCAGAACAGGCTGAACCAGGCCCAGGTCATGTGCCGGCGGTTGAAACGGCTCGCGCACGAGTACGCCTTCTGCCGCAGCGGCCTCTTCGAGATCTGGGTGAGCTTTCCGCCCACCAGGTGTCGCAGCGAGTGACAGCCGAAGGTGTAGCCGCCGAGCAGGGTCACGTTGAGCGCCAGCACCAGCGTGCCCACCCCGATGCCGAACTCGGTCGCGCCCGTCGCGGGGTCGGTGAACCAGAGCGCCCGCCACACGTCGTAGCCCAGGATCAGCAGGAAGGCGAGCGCCAGATACAGGAAGTAGCGGTGCGCGTTCTGGAGCAGCAGCGGGAAGTGCCGCTCGCCCAGATACGTCTTGCGGGGCTCGCCAACCGCGCACGCCGGCGGGTCCGCCCAGTGCGACTTGTAGTACGCGCCGCGGTAGTAGTAGCAGGTAAGTCGAAAGCCGGCGGGCGCCCACAGGATCAGGAACGCGGGCGACCACGGCATCCAGCCCGGATACCACGCCGGCTTGGCCCCGAACCAGGCGTGCCCCGATGCGCCGAACAGCTCCGGCGAGTAGAACGGCGACAGGTAGGGTCCGAACGTGTAATGCGCGCCCTGGAACGCCGCCCAGGTGGAATACACGATGAAGCCGGTGAGTGCGAGGAAGACGACGCCAGGTTTGCTCCACCACGCGTCGGTGCGGGAGGTCTCCGCGAAACGCCTCGCGGGCAGCGGTCGCGACAGGGGAGGCGGCGAGGCGGGCAGGGTACGTACCGTGGGGCGGGCGGGCGTGGACGTCCCAGAGCTCATTCAGCACTCCTCGCGGGGTGTCGGACGATGTAGCTGACGCGAACGGCGCGGAATTATGTCAGGGAGGGGGCCACCGCGGCTAGGTCTGCCACTCTCCGATCACCCGCGCGCCTCCCGCCGAGGGGACGAAGTGCTCTTCCCGGACCTTCAGGTATTCGGGGTCCGCGAAGAAGCGCCGGCGCGCGTCGGGGTCGGGGAAGCGAATCGTGAAGACGCGGTTGATCGGTTCCTCCGAGTCGGACTTCAGCACCTCGGACACGCGAAAGTCGTAGGCGAACCGTCCCCCGTACGACTCCAGGATGGGCGTCATGCGCAGCCGGTAGGTGCGGTATTCCTCCTCGTCGGTCACATCCAGAGCGACCAGGATCTCGTGTGCCATCGGGCAAGCCTCGCGGCGAAGCGTTCGTGCGGCGCGCCTCTCGCGGCGCGCCGCTCCGCCTACAACTTGGGCACGAAGCGAGGGCTGACCAACGCCGGCACCCGGCTCCCGCCGAAGAACCGGAAGGATGCGCCCCTGCCCGCGGTGATCGCGCGCTCGTAGACCAGCGCGGCCGAGGCCACGTCCTGGATCGCCGTGCCCGTCGAATCGAAGATCGTGATCTCCTCGGGGGAGGTCCGCCCGGGCTTCGTGCCCGCCACGACCTGGCCCAGGTCGGCCGCGACCGCGCCCAGCTCCAGCTCGCCCGACTCCAGCGCGTGGTGCAGATCGCCGATTTCGGCGGCCTGCTCCAACACGTCGGGGATGAGCCGCCCCGTCGCGAGGAGCGCGGGCGAGAGCTCTCGCTTGATTCCGTTGTCCGCTCCCACCCCTGCCACGAACGCGCCCTCGCCCACATCCTCGGGTCCCAGGACGAACTCGAGCGAAGGGGTGCACGTGACGAACACGTCGCTGGCCCGGGTGTCGTCCCCGAGGCGTTGAACCGGTAGCACCTGCACGCCGTAGGCCGCGGCCGTGTCCGCGGCGAACGACGACGCCGCGCGCGGATCCGAGTCGAGCGCGTACACGCGCTCCAGGGGAAGCACCGCGGACAGCGCCGCGACGCTGGCCCGTCCCTGCGCCCCGCACCCGATGATCGTCAGCACCCTCGACTCCGGCCTGGCCAGGTGCTTCGCCGCGACCGCCGTTGCCGCCGCGGTCCGTCGGAGGGTGATCTCCGCCGAGTCCATGATCGCGAGCGGTACGCCCCGCTCCGCGTCGAAGAGCAGCAGCAGGCCCTGGATGGTGGGCAAGCCGTGGGCCGCGGGATTGGCCGGGAAATTGGCGTTCGTCTTGGACGCGAAGTAGGGCGGCGCGGACGGCAGCGCCGCGGCCTTCACGTGAAAGCCGCCCCCGTCCACGTGCACGCCGCAGATGGCCGCGCGCGGCATCCGGCCCTCGCCGCGCGTTCGGAACGCCGCTTCGACGGCGTCGATGCAGGCCGGGTAATCCAGCAGCGCCGCCACATCCTCGGCGCCCAACAGCAGGGTATCGCGTGGCGAACTCAAGTCTCCTCCAACGTTGCGCTCGATTCGTTGTGATGATACAGTTGTGACACTTAATGCAACAGATGTGACATTGCCGCAAGAGGCGTGTCGGGCGGGGACGGTAACGTGGCGGAGGGGGGAGCGTGGCGGACGAGAAGGCGCGTGACTGGTTGGTCCTCATCCACCAACTGCCGGCGGAGCCGGCGTCGCTGCGGCTCCGAATCCTGCGCCGCCTGAAGGCCGTCGGCGCGGTGGCGCTCAAGAACTCCGTTTACCTGTTGCCCGACACGCCGGACACGCGCGAGGACCTGCACTGGATCCGGCGCGAAGTGATCGACGGAGGCGGAGACGCCACGCTGTCGGTGGCTCGCTTCCTCGAGGGCGTGCCGCGCGGGCAACTGGAGGCGCTGTTCAGGGAAGAGCGGGACCGGGAGTACGCGGAAATCGCGCAGGCCGTCAAGGAGGATCCGGACCGCACCGGTGTCGGCAAGTTGCGGCGTCGTCTGGACGCCGTCATCGCGCGGGACCACTTCGACGCCGCCGGCCGCGCGGCCGCCGAGCACGCGCTACGGATGCTGGAGCAAGACCAGTCGGGCGGCGGCGTACACGTTGGAGGTGACGTGCAAGAAAAACCGGACGGCGCGACCTGGGTCACCAGGCGCGGCGCGTTCATCGACCGGCTGGCCAGCGCATGGCTCATCCGGCGGTTCATCGACCCGGGTGCGCGTTTTCGCTTCGTAGACCCCGACGCCTATGAGCACGCCGAGGGCGAGCTCCGCTTCGACATGTTCGAGGGCGAATACACGCACGAAGGCGAGCGCTGCACGTTCGAGACGCTCGTGGCTCGCTTCGGCCTGCGTGACGTTGGCCTGATGCCGCTCTCCGAGATCGTCCACGACATCGACTGCAAGGACGACCGGTTCGGTCGGCCCGAGGCACCCGGTATCGCTACCGTGGTGCGCGGGATCGGCGCCGAGCACGAGCGCGACGAAGATCGTCTCGCGTCCGCTTCCCATCTCTTCGACGGGCTGTTCGCTCGTTTCACGGCCGCTCCGGATTGAGCCAACCGCCTTTTCGCGACGCCACCCGCGCGTGGGTGCGGGTCGCGGCCCAGAGCTTCGGCGGACCCGCGGGTCAGATCGCCGTCATCCACCGGATCGCCGTGGAGGAGAAGGGTTGGGTGAAGGAGGACGGCTTCCTGCAGGCCCTGGGGTACTGCATGCTGCTGCCGGGGCCGGAGGCGCAGCAGCTCGCCACCTACGTCGGCTGGAAGCTGCACGGCGTTCGCGGCGGCCTGGTCGCGGGCGGTCTGTTCATCCTGCCGGGTTTCCTGTCGATCCTGGCGTTGAGCCTGACTTACGCGCGCTTCGGCGACGCCCCCGCGCTGACCGCGCTGTTCTATGGGCTCAAGCCGGCGGTGCTGGCGATCGTGCTGCAGGCCGTCTGGCGCCTGCGAACGCGCGCCTTGCGGGACCGGCCGTCGCTGCTCATCGCGGGCGGGGCCTTCGTCGCCATGGCCGCCTTCGCGGTGCCCTTTCCGCTGGTGATCCTGAGCGCGGCGGTGCTGGGCGCGCTCGGACTCGATCGTGCCGAGGCGGCCCCCGCGGCGGCGGGCGAGGCCGTCCCCCCCGCGCGCCGG
>JBDLIA010000004.1 GCA_039715185.1 Gemmatimonadota bacterium | reverse complement strand
CTTCAGCCTCGGCCTCAGCGCCCGCTTCAGCCTCGGGGGCCTCCTCAGCTTCAGCCTCGGGAGCCTCTTCTGCTTCGGCCTCGGCCTCCGGAGCCTCTTCTGCCTCCGCCTCAGCGCCCTCTTCAGCCTCCGCCTCGGGGGCTTCCTCGCCCTCCTCCCCTTCCTCCGGAACCGGTCGGCCCGTGGAGGTCCGCTCGGGGGTCTCCGTGCACGCCAGCACGATGCGCCTGTTGACCGCATCGGACTCGATCACGCGGAGCGAAAGCGGCTGGCCCTCGGTCAGGTGCTCGGCGGCATCCTCCAGGCCCTCCACGCCGATCTGGCTCACCGGGACGAAGCCCTCGATGTCATCGCCGAGATCGACCACCACCCCGTTGTCCACGAAGCGGACGACCGAGCCGGGCGATTCCACGCCGGGCGCGAACCGATCGGAGATCTGATTCCACGGATCGTCCTCGAGCTGCTTCAGTCCGAGCGAGATCCGCTTGTTCTCCGGGTCGATGTTGAGGACGACGATCTCTACCTCGTCGCCCTTGCGCAGCACCTCGGACGGGTGCTCGATGCGCTTGGTCCAGCTCATGTCCGAGACGTGAATGAGCCCGTCAATGCCGGGCTCGATCTCCACGAACGCGCCGAACGACGTGAGGTTCCTCACGGTCCCCTGGACGCGCGTACCGGTGGGATACTTGACCGGAAGCGTGAGCCACGGATCCTCTTCGATCTGCTTCATGCCGAGCGAGATCTTCTCGTCGCCCGGGTCGACCTTCAGCACCACGGCCTCGATCTCGTCGCCGATGCCTACGAGCTGCGAGGGATGACGCACGTTCCGGGTCCAGCTCATCTCGCTCACGTGCACGAGCCCCTCGACGCCCCGCTCCAGCTCCACGAAAGCGCCGTAGTTGGTGATCGACACAACGCGCCCGCGGATACGCGCGCCGACGGGGTACTTGGCGGCGATCCCCTTCCACGGGTACGGCAGGAGCTGCTTGAGCCCCAGCGAAATCCGCTCGCGGTTCCAATCGACGTCCAGCACCTTCACGTCCAGGAAATCGCCAATGGAGAGGAGCTCCGAGGGGTGGCCTACGCGGCCCCAGCTCATGTCAGTGATGTGCAGCAGCCCGTCCAGACCGCCGAGGTCGATGAACGCGCCGAAATCGGTCACGTTCTTTACGATCCCTTCGCGGACCTGGCCCACCAGCAGCTCCTTGACCAGTTGGTCCCGCTTGACTTCGCGCTCCGCCTCCAGGATCACGCGCCGGCTCACGACGATGTTCCGGCGCCTCTTGTTGAGCTTGATGATCTTGAAGCGATACGTGTTGCCGATCAGGTCCTCGATATTCGGCACCCGACGCAGGGCGATCTGCGATCCCGGCAGGAAGGCGTCGACGCCCATCAGGTCGACCGTCACGCCGCCCTTGATCTTGCGCTGCAGCCTGCCCGGTACCGGCTCGTCCTTCTCGTAGGCGGCCTTGATCTTCTCCCAGACGCGGAGGAAATCGGCCTTCTTCTTGGACAGGACGACTACGCCTTCATCGTCCTCGAGGCTCTCGAGGAAGACGTCCACCTCTTCGCCCGCCACCAGCGCGTCGGGATCCTTGAACTCGTCGCGGGATACCGACCCCTCGCTCTTGAAGCCCACGTCCAGGATGACGGCGTTCTCGGTCACGCGCAGGACCTTCGCCTGCACGATCTCGCCCTCCTCTACGTTGCTGAGCGTCTCCTCGTACATCTCGAGCATCGCCTCGTATTCGTCGGGCGAGTACTCGTCGTCGTAGAGGTCGGCGCGAATTCCGATCTGCCGGGCGCGCTCCTCGCGCTCCTCGGACGTCAATTCGTCCATCACCTCGGGCTCGGGCTCCATGGCGATGGCCACCGGGGCGTCCACCCCGTATTCGGCGAAAGTCTCGGTAGCCGTCGCCGTCGGGGCCTCCCCCTCGGGCGCAGCTATAGCGTCGCTCACTGCCTCGTCGCTGTCGTTGGGGACTGGCTGGTCAGCCATTGTGGTGCTCTCCGTCGACCGGAACGACCACCCCGATCGTCCCGCCGGCTGAAGGATCAACGGACCCGCGAAGCTGAATTGCAACGAGCGGGTCAGGAATAGCTAGATATCGTAGGAGAGGTGACCGGGCGGGTCAAGCCCGCGAAGCCGCTTTCGGGCAAGCTCCACGACAGCGTCCACCTGCTCGTGGAAGGTCAGGTCGGAGGTGTCAACCAGCACCGCGTCCGGCGCGCGCCGCAACGGCGCGATTTCGCGGCCCGCGTCGCGGCGATCCCGTTCCTTCAGCCGCGCCGCCTCCTCGAAAATCTGTCGGCTGGATGGCTCCTCGACGTCGCGTTGCAGGAGCCGGCGCAGCGCGCGCACGTGAGGGTACGCATCCAGGTACACCTTGAGCTCGGCGTCCGGGAACACGACGGTGCCTATGTCGCGTCCGTCGACCACCACATCTGTGGCCGCGGCTTGCTCCCTCTGGCGCTCGAGCAGCCACGCGCGCACCGGCGCCAGGCTGGCCATGAGGGACACCTGCGCGGTCACGGCTTCAGCGCGAAGATCCTCGTCGGGGATCGGGACCCCCCGGCGGAGCAGGCGGAACCCGTCTTCGGAAGGCTCGGCGGTCACGCCGAGCGCGGCGACGTCTCGCGCTTCCAGGGCGCTCCACGCCGCGGCGGGGATTCCATCCAGTCGCGCGCACAACGTGAGGGCGCGATACCACGCGCCCGAGTCCAGGTGCCGGAACCCCAGGCGATCCGCCACGGCCCGCGCGGTGCTGCTCTTCCCCGATCCCGCGGGTCCGTCGATGGCGACGATCACGCGCGCCCGCTCTCCGCGGCGACCCGCCTCAGGTCATCCCAGAATTCGGGATAGCTCACGGCGACCGCCGCGGGATCGTCGACCTCGATGCTGTTCCCGGGCAGCGCCCCGAGGACGCCGAAAGCCATGGCCATGCGGTGGTCCCCGTGCACCCGCACGCGACCGGAGAGCGGGTGGTGTCCTCCGCGGACCGCCATGCCGTCCGGCAGCGCCTCCGCGTCCACCCCCACCGCCCGCAGGCCCTCGACGGTCGCCGCGATCCGGTCGCTCTCCTTGACGCGCAGCTCGGCGGCGCCGCGGATCGTCGTCTCTCCGTCCGCGCGACTCCCCACCACCGCCAGCAGCGGCAGCTCGTCGATCATGGTCGGCACGTCCTCGGCGCCCACGGTGACGCCCCTCAGCCCGGTGCTCCTGACGACGACGTCCCCGCGCGGCTCCGGGCCGCCCTCGCCCTCCGCGGAGCCGGCGCCTATGTGCACCGCTGCCCCCATGGCGCGCAGCGCATCGAAGAAACCCGCGCGTGTGGGGTTCAGCGCCACGTCGCACAGGCGGACGGCGCCGCCGGCCAGCGCCACGAACGCGGCCAGGCACGCGGCCGAGGAGGGGTCTCCGGGCACACGAAAGTCCAGCGGGTCGAGGCGCTCCACGGGCGTCAACTCCACCTCCACGGCGGCACCGCTTCGCTCAACGTGGATCCTGGCGCCCTGCGCGCGCAGCAAGCGCTCGGTGTGGTCGCGGGAGAGGCCGGGCTCGCCGACGGCGACCCGCACCCCCGCGATCAGGCCGGCGAACAGGAGCGCGCTCTTGACCTGCGCGCTCGCGACCGGGCTCGCGTAGCTCAGCTCCCTCAGGGGTGCGCCCTCGACGCGCAGCGGCAGCCGCGTGCCTTCGCCGTCGGCACGAATCAGCGCGCCCATGGCCCGCAGCGGCTCGACCACCCGGTCCATGGGCCGGCTCCTCAGCGACGCGTCTCCGTCCAGCGTCCCGCGCGCGGGGGACGCCGCGAGCACGCCGGCTAGCAGGCGCGCGCTCGTGCCGCTGTTGCCGCAGTCGATCAGCCCGGCGTCGCCGCGCAGGCCCCGCAGCCCCACGCCGCGCACCACCACCTCACCTCCGTCCGGGGGAATGCGAGGAAGGTCCGCAGCCAGCGCGCGCAGCGCGGCGGCCGTGGCGCGCGGGTCGGCGGCGGACAGCAGGCCGCGCAACCGGCTCGTGCCGTCCGCGAGCACGGCGCACAGCAGAGCCCGGTGCGTCAGCGACTTGTCGCCGGGAACGCGTACCGAGAGAAGGGCGTCCGAATCTGCGCGGTCGCCCACGACCCGGGCGGCGCCCTCAGTCATCGCGGTACTGCAGCTCCAGGGACATCCCGTCGAACGCCACCGCGGACGAGGGAAACTCTGCGCGCGCCTCGCGCTCCAGGCGCTTGGCGTTCTCCGAGTAACGCGAGGAGATGTGGGTCAGCACCAGCCGATGGGCCCCGGCCTCCGCGGCCAGGCGTCCCGCCTGCCTGGCGGTCGAGTGCCCCGTGGACCCCGCGCGCTCGGTTTCCTCGTCGTCGAAGGTGGCGTCGTGGATGAGCAGGTCCGCGTCGCGCGCCACCCGAGCGGTCTCCGCGGTCGGCAGCGTGTCCCCCGTGTACACTACGCGCCTGCCGGGCCGGGCCGGACCGACCACGTCCGCCGGGTCGATCCGGCGCCCATCGACCTCCACGCCCTCGCCGCGGTGCAGCCTGCCGAACTGGGGACCCTCCGGGACACCCAGGGCTCGCGCCTTGTCGGGATCGAAGCGCCCCAGTCGGTCGTGCTCGATGAGGGCGTACCCGAGCGAGCGAATGCCGTGCTGGGTACGGAAGCCCACTATGTCGTAGCCGTCCCGCTCCACCCGCTCATCTGGCCCCAATTCCCGGATCTCGATCGGGAACGGCACCCTTTCGACGCCCAGATGCACCGCTTCCTCCAACACGGCCCGCGTGCCCGACGGAGCCCACAGGCGGATGGGCTCCTCCCGGGCCTGCAAACCCATGGTGCGAAGCAGCCCGATGATGCCCAGGTAGTGATCGGCGTGGACGTGCGTGATGAAGATGTCGCTCAGCGAGAACCCCGTCCCGAAGCGCATCATCTGACGCTGCGTCCCCTCGCCGCAGTCGAACAGGAAGTGGTCCCCTTCCCTCTGCACGGCGATGGCGCTGACGTTGCGGGCCACCGTAGGGCGGCTCGCTGCGGTTCCCAGGAATGTGACGCGGATCATGGCGCGGGAAGCTAGGCGAAGGGGGAGGACCGGCCAAGGCCGTCGCGTGCGAGGGAATCGGGCATGCCGGGGGTGGGGGTCGAACCCACATGGCCTCTCGGCCCGCGCATTTTAAGTGCGCTGCGTATGCCATTCCGCCACCCCGGCTGGCGCCACACTCAGACTCGGCGCACCACCTGTTCGCCCGAGGCGGCCGCGCGCCTGATGGCCGCGACGTTCTCCGCCACGGTGCCGTCGCCGCGGAAGATCGCCGCGCCCGCGACCAGCACGCTGGCGCCCGCGCGCACCACCTCGGGGGTGGTCGCCGCGGAGATGCCGCCGTCCACCTGCAGCTCCACGTCCCACTGGCTGCGGCGATCCAGGATCTGCCGCATGCGCGCCACCTTGTCGGTCATGCTCCGAATGTAGCGCTGTCCGCCGAACCCCGGATTGACCGTCATGATCAGGATCAGGTCGACGTACGGCAGGACCTCCCGCAGGCCATCCAGCGGCGTGGCCGGGTTGATCGCCACCCCGGGCCGCATCCCGGCCGAGCGAATGTGCTCCACCGTGCGGTGCAGGTGCACGCTGGCCTCCGCGTGGACCGTAAGGCCGCTCGCGCCCGCCTCCGCGAACGCCTCCACGAACAGCTCGGGCTGCTCGATCATGAGGTGGACGTCGAGGGGCAGCGCGGTGACCTCACGCAGCGCCTTCACCACCGGCGGACCAATGGTGATGTTGGGCACGAAGTGGCCGTCCATCACGTCAACGTGGACCCAGTCGGCCCCCGCCGATTCGGCCTCGCCCACCGCCTCGCCCAGGCGCGCGAAGTCGGCCGACAGGATCGACGGGGCGATCTTTATGCTCACGACGACGCTCCCGGTCGGCTCATGACCCTCACCCCGGACGGCCCTCCGATCAGCGCGACCGAGGCCATCCCCAGGAAGAGGCCCGTCTCCACTACCCCGGCGCGCGCGGACAGGCGGCGGTCCACGTCGGCCGGGTCCTCGATGCCCCCCGGAAAGCGCGCGTCGACGATGTTGTGGCCACCGTCGCTCACGTATGGCGCGCCATCGGGGGTCAAGCGCAGCGTCGGCTCCGCGCCGAGGGAGCGTAGGTAGAGGTCCTGCGCCACCACCCCGAAGGGCACCACCTCCACGGGCACCGAGACCTTGGTGCCGAGTCGGTCCACCAGTTTCGACTCGTCCGTTATGACGACCATGCGGGCGCCCGCCTGCGCGACGATCTTCTCCCACAGCAGGGCGCCGCCGTGCCCCTTGATCAGATCGAGCCTCGGGTCCACCTCGTCGGCCCCATCGACCACCAAGTCCAACTCCGGCGCCTCGTCGAGCGTGGCCAGCGGGATGCCGACCCGGGCCGCGTGCTCGGCGGTGCGTCGCGACGTCGGCACGCCGCGCACGTTGGCGATCTCGCCTCGCGCGAGGCGCCCCGCGAGCTCGTCCAGGAAGAAGGCGGCCGTGGAGCCCGTCCCCAGGCCCAGGCGCATGCCGCTCTCCACCATGCCGGCAGCGTGCCGCGCGACGGCGCGCTTCGCGTTGGCCTCGGGGTCTGCCCCCAGGGGCAGCGCGGCGTCCATGGCCGACTCCTTCCTCAGGTCCAGGTCGGGCACCCTGCTCAGGACGGAAACTCCCCCAGCAAGGACTTGATGCGGCGCGTCATGTCCAGCGCGTCCTCCATCGGTCGCTGCCACATGTTGCGGCCGAAGATGAGTCCGGTGGCTCCGTTCTCCATCGCCATGCGGGCTTTGTTCACTAGATCCTCGTCGCTGATTTTGCTTCCGCCGCTGAAGAGCACCAGCGAGTTGCCGGCGGAAGCGACCACGCGCCGCACGCCCTCCGCGTAGTCCCACTCGATCTCGCGATACGCCGCCGGCATGTGCTCATCCTTCGGACCCTTCTTGGGCACGTTCAGCTTGATGATGTCCGCGCCGAACTCGTGCGCGAGACGCGCCGCGTAATCCACCGCGTAGAGCGAGTCCCGACCTCCCTTGGCCTCGATGGCCTCGCCACGCGGGTAGGACCAGACGACCATGGGCATGCCCCACTCTTCGCACGCGCTGCGAACCTCCATCAGGCGAGCGAAGTCCGCGTCCTGGTTGGGAGAGCCCACGTACAGCGTGTAGCCGATGGCGTCCGCCCCCAGCGACACGGCGTCCTCTACCGTGGCGGTGGGCGAGCTGAGCGCCTCCGCGTCGCTGGGGATGCTGCTCTTGCCGTTGATCTTGAGGATCAGCGGGACCCTCCCGGCGTACGGCTTCATGTACCTGCGGGCCATGCCCCAGTGGCACGCGATGGCGTTGTAGCCTCCCTCGACGGCCAGTCGCCACTGGTAGTCCGGGTCGGCTGAGGCGGGGTTCGGCAGGAAGTCGACGGGCCCGTGTTCGATGCCCTGGTCGATCGGCAGCACGAGCAGCGTGCCGTTGCCGACACCGTTGCCGTACAACAGGCGCCGCAGGCGCACCCTCTTGCCCGGCGGCATGTCCAGATCGCTGATTCGCGCGCGCGCGGGAGCGTCCGCGCGCAACTCCTCTGTGGCGGTCGCTTCGGTCATGCGGGTCCCTCCGATTCTCGTGCTTGTCGTTCCATCTACGCCGTGAGCCGCTGGACGGCTCAAGCCGACGCCGCCACGGCGTCCCGGCGAGCGATCACTCTCCTCACGGCGGCCACGATGTCGTCGGCCGTCAATCCATACTTGACTAGCAGGTCTTCCGCGGGGCCACTTTCGGCGTACCGGTCCCCCAGGCACACGAATTCCATGGGCACCGGGTGCGTGCGCCCCATCGCCTGCGCGACGGACGCTCCCAGTCCACCCGCGTACAGGTGTTCCTCGGCTGCAACGATCGCGCCGGTCTCGCGCGCGGCGCTCTCCACCTCCTCCACGTCGATCGGCTTGACCGTGTGCATGTCGACCACGCGCACCCGAATCCCTTCGGCGGCCAGCCTCTCGTGCGCGACCAGGGCCGCGCCCACGAGCATGCCGTTGGCGATCACCGCGGCGTGCTCGCCCTCGCGCAGCCGAGCCCCTCGGCCGAACCCGAAGTCCTCGGGCTCGCGCTCGTAGATGCGCGGCGCGGGCGCCCGGCCGGTCCTCATGTAGACCGGTCCCTGGTGCCGGTACGCGGCCCTGACCGCGGCCAGCGCCTGGTTTTCGTCGGACGGGACGCACACCACCATCCCGGGCAGCGCGCACGCCAGCGCGATGTCCTCGGTGGCCTGCTGGCTGACGCCGTCCGCCCCCACCGACACGCCGCCGTGGCTGCCGGCGATCTTCACGTTGGCTCCGGGATACGCGACGGCCATCCGCAGCTGGTCGAAGCCCTTCAGGATTACGAAGCAGGCGAAGCTGGAGATGAAGGGCACCTTGCCGGAGGCCGCGAGGCCACCGGCCATGCCCACCATGTTCGCCTCCTCGATGCCCACGTTGAGGAACCGGTCCGGAAACCGCTCGCCGAACTTCCACGAGCGCGTGCTCTTGGCCAGGTCGGCGTCCAGGACGACGATGTCCTCGTGCGCATCGCCCAGCTCGCGCAGCGCCTGCCCGTACGCGTCCCGGGTCGCCTTGCCCATGTCCAGGCCCGGATAAAGATCCGCCAGGCTCACCGCCACACCTCCTCTCCGGATCCTCGGAAGCCGTGGCCGTTGGCTTCCAGCTCCGCCACCGCCCGCTCACGCTCCTCGACGGACGGGGCCACGCCGTGCCAGTGGTTGTCGCCGGCCATGAAGCTCACGCCCTGCCCTTTCACCGTGTGCGCGATCAGGCAGGCCGGTCCGCGGTGCTCCACGGCCCACCGGAGACCGTCCACCACCTGCGCCATGTCGTGCCCATCCAGCTCCCGTACCTCCCAGCCCATGGTGCGCCACTTCTCAGCCAGCGGGTTCAAGTCCAGAATCTCGGCGATCGCGCCGTCGAGCTGGTATTTGTTGTAGTCCACGATCGCGGTGAGGTTGTCGGGCGCCTGATGCCCGGCGGACATGGCCGCCTCCCACACCTGACCTTCCTGGCACTCCCCGTCTCCCAGCAGCACGAACACGTGCCGACTCGAGCGGTCCAGCCTGGCGGCCATGGCCATGCCGAGGCCTATCGACAAACCCTGTCCGAGCGAGCCCGTGGACGCCTCGATACCGGGCGCGGTGCCGGCGACCGGGTGCCCCTGCAGCCGGCTATCGATCTGCCTGAGCGTACGCAGCTCCTCCACCGGGAAGTACCCGGCCTCGGCGAGCGCGGCGTACTGGATCGGCACGCCGTGGCCCTTCGACAGGATGAAGCGGTCCCGATCGGCCCACTGCGGGCGGCGCGGGTCGTGCCGCAGAAAACCCCCGAAATACAGCGCGGTCACGAGCTCTGCGGCGGACAAAGAGCCGCCCGGGTGGCCGCTGCCCGCCAGAGCCAGCATATCTATCACGTGGCGGCGGTGCGTATTGGCGCGCGCGCGAAGCTCGTCGATCGTCTCCGCGCTCGTGCTCGTCGCCGCGGTCACTGTGCTCAAGTCGGATCTCCCGGGATTTCGTCGCCTCGAAGGGCCGCCAACCTAGCGGAGGCGGGCGCCAAAATAAAGACGGCGCGCCCCCTCGGGACGCGCCGTCTTTCGGCCACCGAACCAAGGTTCGGAGCCTACTTCTTGAGCGTGACCTCCTGACGCTGCAGCGCCTGGAATACGCAGCCCGTTGGCTGGAGCGGCACGTAGATGATGTCCACGTCCCGGAAGGCGTTCCTCAGCGCCCGACTCGACTCCAGCACCGACGCCATGTCGCCCTCGTTCATGGCCTCGCGCTGCTCCGCCAGCATCTCCGACATCTCCAAGACATCGGCGCCGCTCGCGAAGACCGGCACGCCACCCTGCATTCCAAGGAGCGTGAGGTCATCGGCAGCGATCACTCGCGAGCCACCGGTCGTGACGAACTCCACCCGGCGCGGAGCGCGACGGAAGTTGAGGACCAGAGGCTGGCCCTGCACGTACCAGTCGGCGTCCGGCGCGAGCATCACCTCGGCCGGCAGGACCGTCGCCAACGCGACCTCGTTGCCGTCGCTCACGACGACCGTGTCCCGCTCAACGACGCGGGCCAGTGCGTCGATCATCTCGAGGCCGTTGGCCGCGCTCGGGTCGACCACGCACACCTGGATGGGACGCGCGGGCGGCGGTGGCGGTGGGGGTGGCGGTGGGGCTGCCGGCGGCCTCGGCGGAGGCGGCGCCATCACTATCTGCGCGGGGGCACGAAGGCCCAACGCGACGTGCAAGCCCGCCTGCCCGTACAGCATGTGCGTCAGGTCGCCCACCTTATCGGTGCCCGCCGGATCCGTGTAGAACGGCGGATCGAAGATCAGCCGGTCGCCGACCTCGAGCCGCAGAAAGCCGGTCTCCGAAAAGCGCAGGTCGCCGCCGAGTCCGGCGAGGACCGTGAGCGCCGACTTCTCCGCCAGGAACAGTCTCTGGCTCCCGCTCGGATCGAAGGTCGCGCCGGTCTCGGCTTCGCCTTCGATGGTGCGCGACGTGTTGGCCGCGGGGTTGATGCTCGAAACGCCCGCTCCGACCGCGATGTACGGAAGAAACTCGGAGCCCTGCCAGGTCTCGTTCGGCTCGGTCAGCCGGTACAGGATATCTCCCGTGAATGGCCAGATGTTGACGTCGTCGATCTGGACGTCGTCCCCACCCGAGAACGGCTCTTTGCGCTGGAGCGAGCGCTCCGTGAACGCGCCGTTGGCGCGAATGCCGAAGCGCGGGCTCGGCCACACGGTGGCCTGGGCGCCCAGCAACCACCCGGCTGCGAAACCGCTCTCGGCGTCCTCCGACAGGGTCAATTCGTCGCCGTCGGTCAGGCTCTTCGTGAAGAAGGTGCCGCCGCCGTTCACCCCCAAGTCGAAGAGCCAGCTCTGGGCGGCGCCTTCGGAAACCCCGAGCATAAGCCCCAGGGCGACCGCGGCCGCGACCCAACCTGCCTTCGTCCTACCCATCACACACCCTCCTTCCGATATGGATCGGATATGCAACCTCGTCTACATGAGTCGGCGCGGGACTCCGCGCTCGTGCTCATGGCCGCAGTCGCAGTCCTCAATTCGGTTCTCCGGAATTTCGCTGCTTCGAAGGGCCACCAGCCTGGCGGCGAGCGCCGCCAGGATAGAGGCGGCGCGCCCCACGGGGACGCGCCGTCTCTCCGGCATCCCGACCTTCGCTGACGCCTACTTCTTGAGCGTGATTTCCTGACGCTGGAGCGCCTGGAACACGCAGCCCGTGGGCTGCAGCGGCACGTACAGGATCTCTACGTCCCGGAACGCGTTCCTGAGCGCACGATCGCCGCCGATCACCGCGGCCATCTCGCCCTCGTTCATCGCATCACGCAACTCACCGAGCGCCTCGCCCATCTCCGAGACGTCCGCGCTACTGGCGAACACCGGCGTGCCTCCATGGAAGCCCATGAGCGTGAGATCGTCCGCCGAAATCACGCGCGAGCCACCGGTGGAGACGAACTCCACCCGGCGCGGGGCCCGGCGGAAGCTCAGGATCAGCGGCTGACCCTGCACGTACCAATCGGCGTCGGGCGCCAGCATTTGGTCGGCCGGTAGAACGGTCGACAGAGCGACCTCGTTGCCGCCGCTCACCACGACCGTGTCCCGCTCCGCGACGCGGAACAGCGCGTCGATGACCTGCAGGCCGTTGGCCGCGCCCGCGTCTACCGCGCACACCTGGATGGGGCGTGGCGGGGGCGGCGGCGGCGGCGGCGGTGGTGGAGCGTCAGGCGGCACCGGCTGCGGCGGCGCCGACACGATCTGCGCGGGAGCGCACCCGACGGTAAGCATCAGGGCGACCGCGGCGGCGACCCAACCTGCCTTCGTCCTACCCATCACACACCCTCCTTCCGACGTGGATCGGATATGCAACTATCATCTACGTGAGTCGATGGCGGACCCCGCTGATGCTGCCTGCGACGGGGACCGCGGGTGAACCGCTGCCCGTTCGATGCATGATGTGGGCCGCCACGGTTTCATCGCCTCCCTTACTGACACAAGGCACGGTAAAGCGCAAGTGGTTGTAGGAGATCTAACCTTGCTCCGACGTCGAGGCCTGCACTCCTCCCTGTGCGTCGCCTCGAGGGAGCAGCTCATCGCTCAGTCGATCGAGCGTAATGTAGTACACGACGGGCGCTATCGCCTCCCTCACCCCGAGGGATTCGATGTACATCTCGGCGGCCTCATCCACGCGCACTTCCGCGCGCACCACCTCGACGAAATTCATGGCGTTGTCGACGTGGGTTTCCAGCAGCGCCACCTCGGTCCGCGCGCGGTGCAGATCCACCACCGTGCGCAGCTCGTCGTTCTCCCGACCGCGCAGGCGATCGCGAATCGCGGCGATGAACGAGCGGTGCGGCCGGCCGTCTCCTTCCGCGGGCGAGCCCACCGGCTCGGCCACCGAGGGTTCGCCTTCGTCCTCACGCTCACCGATCCGGGCCATGACCTGCGTGCTCACCACGCGCGCGTCGTCGTCGTCCAGGCCCAGGACGCGGATGTAGATGTCCAGCGCCGAGGCGAAGTCCACCCGGCCACGCACCAGCTCTACGAGATCCAGCGCGTAGCTTACGTGGGTGCCCAGCAGGCGCTCCTGCGCCACCGCGATGGCCAGGTCCAGCCGCCGCCTGGTGCCGTCCGCGAGCTCCGTGGACCCGAAGAAGTTCCTGACAACCAAGTCCGCCCTCCCGCCGTTCGTTGCTCTCGCGCCGTGCTGCGCGCTCGCGAGCCACGCGGCCGTCCAGACGCGGCCGCCCCCGTCAATATCCGTGTCCCGCCCGCGTCGCGCGAGATGCGCCGCGCTGGGACGCCGACGGGCGCACGTTTCCCGAGGAGATTGAGGGCGACTTGTGACGCAGCGGCCTCCCGGCTCGTCCGACATGCAGCGTACCGAGACTCGGGAGACTCCCCCGGACACCGGAAGACACGCTGTGGCCCCTGAACTGCTCGCCGGCGTCCCGCAGTCGCCGCGCAAGCAGCCACCCCACTCCAAACCCAGGGGCCGGTCCCCCGGATTGCGGGGGCCCCGGAGTCGGCAACACGGGCCCCCCAATTCGTGCCTTCGGACCTACTTCACCGCGCGAACTCCAGCACCAGAACGAGCACCCCAACCGCGGCGAATACCACGCCCAGGACCTTCTCCATGAGCGGGCCCGGGAGATGCTTCGACACGCGGCTGCCGATGGTGCTGCCGACGAGCACGCCAGGGATGCTCCATGCCACAACGCGCCACACCGGCGTAGCCGAGAAGGCGTGAATGGCAGCACCGACGACCGCGGCGATGGCCAGCGTGAAGATGCTCGTCGCGATCGCCACCCTCGCGGGCATTCGGCAGCGAAGGACGAGCTGGCTCGTGGTGATCTCGGGCAGGCCCGCGCTGATCATGCCGGTGAGCGCCCCGCCCGCGACGGCCATGAGGACACCGGGCAGCCTCCAGCAGGTCGGGTACTCGTAGACCTCGCCGTCAGCGGAACTGATCACCGTCGTCCCCTTGCCCCGGGAGTGCCGCTCGATCGAGCCGTGTGTCGGCTCCATCTCCTCGCTCGTCTGCGGGGTCGGCACGAAGAGCATGAAGACGGCGAGCAGAAGCAGGCCCGCGCCGAACACGACCTTGAGCGTCCGGGCGGGCACCGCGTGCGCCAGAAGGGCTCCTGCGGCGATGCTGGGCACGGCCCCCGCGAGCAGCCAGCGCGCCGTCGCGTAGTCGACGACCCGCTGGCGCACGTAGCTCCGCAGGCCGTTGCCCATGCCGAATACCTCGGTCAGCAGGCCGGCGCCGACCGCCTGTGCGGGATCCAGGCCGACGACGAGCAGGAAGAAGGGGCTGAAGAAGAGGGCGCCCGACACGCCGGACGAGATCGCGACCGTAGAGAAGACGACGGCCGCCGGAAAGACCCACCAGAGGTCGAGGATCGGCTGCAACCGACTAAAGGCGGTCGCTCATGGAAGTCGGCGATACCAGTCTGCTATCGCGCGCCCGATCGCGTAGGGCTGATCCTCCTGGACGAAATGGAGCCCGGCCCCGATGTAGACCGTCTCCATGTTCCTGGCCCGGGCGGCCCACCAATCCACCACCTCCGGTGGGTTCAACGCCCCGGGCGACGCGTACAGGAAGAGCAGCGGGGTGTCGGTCTCGAGCAGCCACGCGTTGTAAGCGGCGACGGCCTCGGCCACGTCGGGCGGGTCGTTGCCGATCGGCATCTCGTTGGGCCACTGGTTGATCTGCTTCCGCGAGGAGCGCTCCAGGAAGGGCTGGCGATAGTAGTCGTGCGCGGCAGAGTCCAGTTCGCGAGAGATGAATCCCGGCAGCACGACCTCGATGAAGTGGTTGTCCTCGATCATGAGCTTGGGACCGGTGGCCGGGTCGCGCATGGTCCGAAAGAACTCCTCGAGCGGCGGCGGCAGAGCCTCGTAGCTCCCCGCGGGCATGAGCGGGGCCAGGATCGACTCCATCAGGACGATGCCCTTGATGTTGTCGGGATGCTGACGCGCGTAGTGGAGCCCCAGGCCCGAGCCCCAGTCGTGGACCACGAGCGTGATGTCGCGCAGATCGAGCGCCTCTATGAATGCCTCGATGTAGCGGTAGTGGTCCGGAAACCGGTAGTCGATGTCGGGCTGATCCGACTTGCCGAACCCGATGTTGTCGACCGCGATAACGCGGGCCTGGCCCTCGACGTGGGGCATGATGTTGCGCCACAGATACGACGACGTCGGTTGGCCGTGGAGGAAGAGCACGGGATCGCCCTCGCCCTTCTCGACGTAGTGCATCCGGGACCCGATTACCTCGACGAAGCGGGACTCGTAGGGAAACTCAGCCGAGATCTCCATGGGCGGGACCTTTTGAGCCATTGCCGAAGTGGTGAAGACGAGTTGACCGCAGATCAGTGCCGCGGCTAGCGCTAGCGCGTCGAGTAGTGGGCGGCCCCTGCCGGTTCGTGATTGCACTTGGATCTCCTCGGAAAGGAACGAAGGAGCTCGCCCGCCAGGAAACAGCCCTCGGCCGGGCTGGACGGGCTGTTGCGAATGGAAGGGTTGCGGCGCTCTCCGAGGTTCCGCAAGGAGGATTTCAATCGGGCCGATTGGGTCGCTAACGACCGACGGCGACCCTCTCGGATCGCCGTAAGTCCTTGTCCTGCTTAGAGGGCCCGGGCGGATTCGAACCGCCGAATAGAGGTTTTGCAGACCTCCGCCTTACCACTTGGCTACGGGCCCTTACGGATCGCTCACGGCCCCACCTACGAAACCGAGGACGTCGACGCGGAGGGAAGCGGGCAACCGGACTCGAACCGGCGACCTTCTGCATGGCAAGCAGACGCTCTACCAACTGAGCTATGCCCGCGGCCGGGCCAAAATCCTAGTCCAGGCCTCAAAAACGGTCAAGGCGTGCTCAACGAAGGGGGAGGGGCCGGAGGTGAGAGGAGGTCGGCCGCGTGGCGCCGTGCGGCCTCGCCGCTCGAGTCGCCGAGCATGCGCGCCAATTCCTCCAGACGGCCCTGTCCGTCCAGCGCTTCCACCCGCGTGAGCGTGGTGCCCTCGTGCACCTCCTTCTCCACCCACACGTGGTGGTCCGCGCGCGCGGCGATCTGCGGGAGGTGCGTGATGACCAGGACCTGGTGGCGCCGCCCGACGTCGTGGAGCGCGTCGGCGATTCGCACCGCCACCTCGCCCCCGACGCCGGCGTCGATTTCGTCGAACACCAGCGTGGGCACACGGTCGACCGCGGCGAGCACCGTCTTCAGCGCGAGCATCACCCGCGACAGCTCTCCGCCCGAGGCGATGCGCGAGAGCGGTCGCGCGTCGAACCCGGCGTTGGGCGCGAACGCGAATTCCACGCTCTCCGCGCCGCTGCGCGTTACCTCGCCCGCGTCCGGCAGGTCGACCCCGAACCGGCCCGCGAGGCCGAGCGCGGGCAGGACCGACCGCAGCTTCGCTTCGAGGGCGCGGGAGGCGTCGCGCCGGAGCCGGGTCAGCTCCTTTGCGGCTTCGTCCAGTCCGTCCTGCGCGTCCGCCAGCGCGCGCTCGGCCTGCTGCCTCCGCAGCCCGGAGTTTTCGATGCCCGCCAGCTCCTCGCGGGCGGCGCGGGCGATCTCCAGCAGATCGTCCGACGACGCGACGCCGTAGCGGCGCTTGAGGCGGAACAGGAGGTCGCGCCGCGTCCGGATATCCTCCAGGCGCTGGGGATCGTGCTCCAGGCGCGTGGCATAGTCCCCGAGCCGCCTGCCCAACTCCTGCAACTCGAAGTAGACGGTCTCCAGCGCGCGCGCGTCCTCGGTTCGCTCGGGGTCGAAGGCCTGCAGCCGGGCCAGCGCGCGCCGCTGCGCGTCGAGCCGGACCACTATCGAGTCCTCTGCCTCGTACAACGCCTCATGCGCGCCCGCGGCCAGCGCGGCCAGCTCCTCCGAGTGCTCGAGCAGCCGCCCCTCCGCCTCAAGCGCGGCGTCCTCTCCCGCCTCGATGTCCAGCTCCTGCACGTCCGTGACACGCCCGCGCAGCTCCGTCGCCCTCTCCTCCGCGGCTGCGCTCGCGCTGGCCAGATCGGCGATGTGGCCTTTGAGCCCGGCGCACTCCTCGTACGCCGCCGCGACCCGGGCTGCGGCCGGCTGGGCGTCGCCGAAGGCGTCGAGGATGGCGCGCTGCTCGGCGGGCCGGATCAGCGACTGGTGCTCATGCTGACCGTGCAGGTCGACCAGCAGCCGGCCCAGCCCGCCCACGACCGACGCGGTCGCGGCCAACCCGTTTACCCAGGCCCGGTTGCGCCCCTCGGCGGCCACCTCCCGCCGCAGAATCAGCAGCCCGTCCTCTACGCCGACTCCCTGCTCGTCCAGCGCAGCGATAAGGCGCTCGTTGCCGCTCACGTCGAAGACGCCTTCCACCGTCGCCTTGTCGGCTCCGGGCCGCACCACGGCGGCCGACGCCCTCTCCCCAAGGAGCAGCGACAGGGCGCCGACGATGATCGATTTGCCCGCCCCCGTCTCCCCGGTGAGCGCGTTGAGCCCGGCGCCGAGGGTGACCGACGCGCGTTCGATCACCGCCAGGTTCCGGATTCTCAGCTCGATGATCACGCGTCACCATCCGGTGCCGGCGCGGGCGACGCCATGGCCGGTGGGTCGGCGCCGTCTTCGGGGCGCTGAGGGATGGCCCAGTGCAGCTTGCGCCGTAGCGTCTGGAAGAAGCTCTGGCCCGGAAAGCGGACGAGTCGTACCGACGCCGACCCCCGCCGCACCACGACGGGGACGCCCGCTGGAACCTCGGCGCTCTCCTGCCCATCCACGGTCAGGGCGGCCACCTCCTGGGGCGGCAGCAGCTCCACCGACACCACGCTCGAGGCCGGCACGACCAGCGGCCGGATGGTCAACGAGTGCGGGTTGATGGGCGTAGCCAGGATGCACTCCATACCCGGAGCCACGATCGGCCCCCCCGCCGACAGCGAGTAGGCGGTCGAGCCCGTGGGGGTGGCGAGCACGAGCCCGTCGGCGCTGTAGGAGCCGATGTGCTCCCTCTGCTCACCCGTGCCAACGTACAGCGCCAGCCGGATCAAGCGGGCCATTCCGGAGAGGTGCAGGACGACGTCGTTCAGCGCCGTGAAGGTAGCCGGGTGTCCCTCCACCACGGCCTCCAGGGTGCCCCGCTCGTCCAGCCAATACTCGTCCGAAAGCACCGCGTCGAGCGCCGGCCGAAGGTGCTCCGGGGACGCCGACGTGAGGAACCCCAGGTGTCCCAGGTTCACCCCGAGAAGCAGCGTATCGGTGCCGGCGACGAGCCTGGCGCCGCGCAGCAGCGTGCCGTCGCCTCCCAGGGTGACGAGGAGGTCGATCTCGCCGGGCCGGATGGCGTCCGCGCCGGGTAGCAGGTCGGCCAACTCCGGCTCCGCCTGTAGGGCCAGGCCTCGCTCCCGCACGAACGCGCCCAGCTCCCCTACCACCGAGGACATGCCCGCGTAGCGCGGGTGTCCCACCACGCCAATGGTGCGCACGACCCCGCTGCTCACTTGTCCCTCTCGGCGGCGTACGCGGCCAGCGCGAAGAGCAGCGGATCCTCGAGGCCCGCAGCCCGCAGCGCCGCGCGCGCGCGTTCGGCCTCGGCCAGGGCGCGCTCGCGCGCGCCGGCCGCGCCCAGCAGCGACGGGAAGGTGGACTTTCCCAGCGAGAGATCTCCGTCCACGGGCTTGCCCAGGACATCCGCGGCCGACGTGGCCTCCAGCACGTCGTCGGCGATCTGAAACGCCAGCCCCAGGTGGCGGCCGTACGCCGCGCACGCCTCCGTCATCGCGGGGCTCGCCCCGGCCGCGAGCGCGCCCATCTCGGCGGCAGCGGACAGCAGCGCGCCCGTCTTGAGCGCGTGCACCCGTTCCAGCTCCTCGAGCCCCGCCCCGCCGCCCTCCGCCGCGAGGTCCAGGATCTGGCCGCCGATCATGCCGCCCGCGCCGGCGGCGCGGCATAGCACCGTCACGATCGCGCCCGTCGCCGGGTCGGAGAGACCCAGACGCCCGGCGCCGCTGGCGGCCGACGCGCAAGCAATGGGTATGAGGGCCGCCGCCCCGACGGTGGCCGCCGGCGTCCCGAACACCGCGTGCGCGGCGGGTCGCCCGCGCCTCAGGTCGTCGTCGTCCATGCAGGGGAGGTCGTCGTGCAGCAGCGAGTACGCGTGGATGAACTCCAGCGACGCGGCGAGCTCGTAGATCCCTTCCAGATCGGACCCGCCCGCCGCCCGGTACGCGGCGACGCAGAGCGCGGGACGAAGCCTCTTGCCGCCCCACAGCGTGCCGTAACGGAGCACCGGGTCCAGGCTCGCGGCCGGCCGGCCCAGGCGGCGCAGCAGAACGTCGTCCAAGGCCTCGTTGGTCCGGCGCGCGGTGTCGGCGAGGAAGCGCGCGAGGTCGAGCGTCTGGGTCGCGGCCGTCATTCCGCCGACGTGAACGAGTCGTCCTCCTCGACCTCCGCGTCGGACACGAGATTCTCGATGCGGAGTTCGGAGCGAGACAGCGCCTCGCGCGCGGCTCGTACGTGCTCGACGCCCTCCTCGAAGAGGCGCAGCGCGTCGTCCAGTTGCTGGTCGTCGCGCTCCAGCTCCCGGACGATCCGCTCGAGCCGAGACAGACGTTCGTCCAGGCTCACGTTGTCCGCCGGCGACGGGGACGACCCCTCATCGACGTCATTGGAAGTCTGATTCATGTGGGAAGCATACCCGACCGGAGAGGCGCGAACAATCGGGCGACTCCCCGCGTCCGGCCGCGTGGTCGAGCCGTTAGTCCTCCACGCGGCAATCCACCTCGCCGTCCACCACGCGCAAGCGGAACGGCAGCGCCGAAACGAACTCGTCCGCCGATCGCAGGACGCGTCCGTCCGCGCCCAGCGGCACCGCGTAGCCACGCCCCAGCGCCCCGAGCGGGGACAGCGCGTCCAACTGCGCGGCCAGCCGGCCCAGGCGCTCTCGGCGTTCGCGCAGGCGTCGGCTGGCCGCGCCCCGAGCGCGCTCGGCGAGCAGCGCCAGCCGCGAGCGGCGCGCGCGCACGTAATGCCTCAGCGCGCGCGCGAGTCTGGTGCTCGCGTCCTCCACTTCGCGCGCGAGCGCCACCCGATCGGGCACGACGATCTCCGCCGCCGCGGAGGGCGTGGGGGCACGCACGTCCGCCACCAGGTCCGCGATGGTCACGTCGACCTCGTGCCCGACGGCGCTCACGACGGGCACCGGTGAGGCCGATATGGCGCGCGCCACGACCTCCTCGTTGAACGCCCACAGGTCCTCCGTCGATCCCCCGCCCCGCCCCACTATGACCACCTCCACCCCGGCCGCTCGGCCCACCGCGCCGAGCGCCCGCGCGATGTCCGCCGCGGCCCCATCGCCCTGCACCCGGGCCGGACAGAAGACCACTTCCGTCCACGGCGCGCGCTCGGCGATCACTCGCAGTATGTCGTGCAGCGCGGCGCCCGCGGGCGAAGTGACGATGCCCACCCGCGTGGGACAGCGCGGCAGCGCCCGCTTGCGCCCCGGCGCCAGAAGGCCGTCCTCCTGCAGGCGCACCCGCAGACGCTCGAACGCGAGCCGCCAGAGCCCGTCGCCGCCGGCCGCCTCGAGCATCTCGGCGCGCAACTGATAGGCGCCCCGCGTCTCGTACAGGGTCAGCGCGCCCAGCACCCGGACTTCCATGCCATTTTCCGGATCGGCGGGCAGCCGGCGCGCCTGGCTGGCGAACATCACGCACGGCAATTGTGCCGACGCGTCGCGCAGCGTGAAGTAGCAGTGGCCGGCGGGGACGCGGCGCCAGTTGGCCACCTCCCCGGCGACCCACAGGGACGGGAATCCGGTCTCGAGCACCTCGCGGGCGAGGCCGTTCACGGTGGAGGGAGACAGCGGGGCGTCACGGCTACGTCCCGGCACCAGCGCCTCGGTGCGGGCCCGGCGCTCGGCCGCTTCGCGCGAGCCTGGCGGGGCGCGCCCGAACAGGTCCAGGGTCACGTCGTCTCCACGCTCACGGAGTTGAGGCGGCGCGCGGCCTCCAGGGTGTTCGCGAGCAGCATCGTGATGGTCATGGGGCCCACCCCTCCGGGGACCGGCGTGATGGCCTCGGCCACCTGTGCGACCTCGTCGAACGCCACGTCTCCGACCACCTTGTAGCCCTTCTCGCGCGTCGGGTCCTCGACGCGGTTGACGCCGACGTCGATAACCACCGCGCCCGGCTTGACCATGTCCGCGGTGATCAGCTCCGCACGCCCGACCGCGGCGACCAGGATGTCGGCCTGCCGGGTATGCTCTCCCAGGTTCTGCGTGCGGCTGTGGGCGACCGTGACGGTCGCGTCGCCGCCCCGACCCCTGCGCAGCAGGAGCTGGGCGAGCGGCTTGCCCACGATGTTGGAGCGCCCGACGATCACCACGTGCTTGCCGGCCGGGTCGTAGCCGGACCGCACGAGCATCTCCACCACGCCGGCGGGTGTGCAGGGTGCCAGCACGTTGGTGTCTCCCGCCGACAGCCGACCGGTGTTCACCGAGTGGAACCCGTCCACGTCCTTGTCGGGCGAGATCGCGTCTATCACCGCGGCCTCGGCGATGTGGTCCGGCAGCGGGAGCTGCACGAGGATGCCGTGCACCTCGGGGTCGGCGTTGAGTCCGGCGATCACGCCCAGCAGCTCGTCCTGGGTGGCGCTCTCCGACAGCACCATGTTGCGCGACATGAAGCCGGCCTTGTCGGCCGCCTTGCCCTTCATGCGGACGTACAACTGGCTCGCCGCGTCCTCGCCCACGAGCACGGTCACCAACCCGGGCCGCACGCCCGTGTCCCGGGTGAACGCGCCCGCCTGCTCGGCGATCTCCGCCCGCATCTCTTCGCTCAAATCCTTGCCGCTGATGATTCTCATCGCTTGCGTCGGTTCCTGGAAAGGGTCGGTCAGCGGGCGAAATCCACGGCGCGCGTCTCGCGGATCACCACCACCTTGATCTGGCCCGGATACTGGAGCTCGTCCTCCAGCTTGCGGGCGACCTGGTCGCTGAGGCGCGTCATGGCCTCGTCGGTCACGTTGTCCGGGTCCACCATGACCCTGATCTCGCGGCCCGCCTGGATCGCGAAGCAGCGCTCGACCCCGTCGAAGCCCTGGGCGATTTCCTCCAGCTTCTCGAGCCGCTTGACGTAGGTCTCGAACATCTCCCGGCGCGCCCCGGGGCGGGCCCCGCTGATGGCGTCGGCGGCGGTGACCAGGAAGGTCTCCGGGAAGCGGTGCGGCTCCTCGTCGTGGTGCGCCTTGATGGCGTTCAGGACCTGCTCGGGCTCCCCGTGCCGCTCGCACAGCCGATAGCCGAGCTCTACGTGCGTCCCTTCGTGGTCGTGGGTAAGCCCCTTGCCCACGTCGTGCAGCAGCCCCATGCGCTTGGCCATCGTCGCGTCCAGGCCCATCTCCATGGCCATGTTGCCCGCGACTATCGCGACTTCCTTGGAGTGCAGGAGCTGGTTCTGCCCGTAGGAGGTGCGGTATTTCAGCCGCCCGAGGACCTTTACGATCTCCGCGTGCACGCCGTGGACCCCCATCTCGTAGAGGATCTCCTCGGCCGCTTCCACCATGGCCCCGTCGACCTCCTTGCGGCTCTTGGCCACCACTTCCTCGATGCGCCCGGGATGGATGCGCCCATCGGTGATGAGCTTCTCGAGGCTTATGCGCGCGGTTTCCCTGCGGATCGGATCGAACCCGGACAGGATCACCGCTTCGGGGGTGTCGTCGATGATGACGTCGATACCGGTGGCCTGTTCGAACGCCCTGATGTTGCGGCCCTCACGGCCTATGATGCGGCCCTTCATTTCGTCCGATGGGAGGCTCACGACGGAGACCGTGCTCTCGGCGGTGTGGTCGGCGGCGATGCGCTGGATCGCCAGCGAGATGATGTTGCGGGCTTCGCGATCGGCGTCCCGCTTGGCGGACTCGCGGATCTCTCGAAGGCGATTGGCGCCCTCGGCTCTCGCCTCTTCCTCGAACTCCTGGATGAGATGGCGCTTCGCGTCCTGCGCGGACAGCCCGGCGAGCTTCTCCAGCCGCCCCCGCACCTCGCCGCGTTGCCGCTCCAGTCCCTCGGCCTGCGCCCGCAGGGCGTCCATCTTGCCCGCCAGGGCATGCTCCTGGCTGGACAACTCCTCCTCGCGCCGGGCGATGCTTTCTTCGCGACGATCCAGCGTACCGCGCCGCGACTCGAGACGCCCCTCGACGTCTTTTGCTTCCCGCCGCAGCTCCGCTTCGTCCCGCTCCCACGCTTCCTTTGCGCGGAAAACGCTCTCCTTGCCGGCGAGCTCGGCTTCCTTGCGGACCCGGTCGGCGTCCTGAGTTGCCTCCGATACCATCCGGTCGGCCTCTTCGCGGGCCGAGCGGAAGCCCCGGGCACGCAGCACTCGGGCTACGGCCCAGGCCGTGAGCCCCCCGAGCACGAACGCGAGCGGGGCCGCCACCTCTATGGGCAACCCGTCCATGGAAAATCTCCGTAAGGGCGCGCGCGCCCTGTCGTTCGATTCGATTATCGGCCCGGATAAAAAAACGAATCCGGGACTGGGCGGGAAACTAGGGGCGGCGCGGAAACGGTCGCAACCGGCCGGGTCCCGGCACGGGCCCCAGGGTCGTGGCCTTCAGGACGACTCTGCGGCTGCCTCCGAGGAAACCCTAGGCGGAGCTTTCGGCCAGGCGCTCTTGGATCCGGTCGGCCAGCGCGCCGGCTCTGTCGGCGGCCCACGCCTTCTCGACGCCCACCTGGGCCTCGGCGCGGAACATCCTGTCCGCCACCGACAGCGCCGCCAGGATGGCGGCGCGGTGCGGATCGACCAACGCCGCGCGACTCGTGATCTCCTGCATGGAAGCGTCCACGACGCCGGCGCAGCGCAGCGCGTACTCGGGCGTGGTGATGACACGCAGGTTGTACTCATCGCCGCCGATCGCGACGGTAACGCTCGTCCGTTGGGACGCCTCCAACTCCTGCTGGATCGGCCGCAGCTCCTGGTCCCCTTGCATCAGCCCTCCTGCGCGAGACGTAGTCGCTCGGAGATCCTTCTCACTCGAGCACGGCCATCCGCCATGCGGTCCTCGAGAAGACCGTTACGCTTCCGCAGGTTCTTCAGCTCGGAAGCCACACCCCGGGCATCCGCCACTCCTGTCTTGGCCGTCTTGAGCGCGCTCTGCAACTCGGCTACCCGCTCCTCCGCGGCGCGCGCCCGCTCGGCGAGCGCCTCGTTGCGCGTCAACAGCTCCTCGACGCTCGCCTCGAGGCGGTCCCAGCCGGACTCCGCCCCGGAGGCGTCAGCTTCTTTGCCGGACATCGAGCTCCTCCGCCAGGCGATCCAGTACCCTCGCCACCTCCGCGTCGACCTCACTGTCGGTCAGCGTGCGGTCCGGCGCCTGAAACCGCAACCGGAAGGCGAGACTGCGTCGGCCCGCGTCCACGCCGGGTCCCACGTAGACGTCGAACAGGGTCAGCCCCACCAGCAGCTCGCTGGCGGCCGCCCGAATGCCGCGATCGACCTCCGCGGCGGGCATCTCTATCGGGGTCGCCAGGGCGAGGTCTCTCTCGACCGCCGGCTGGGCGGGTAGCGGGATCAAGCGCCGGCGATCGCTCAGGTCGGGGTCGCTCGGCAGCAGCACCTCGAGCGCCCACCAGGGCGCCGACCAGGGCGGCGCGTCGGCCACCGCGGCGGCGACGGGACCGGCGACCCCCACGATCGCTCCCTCCGCGTCGATCAGGCGGAGCGCGCTCGGCGCGTCTAGCCCCGTCCCTCCGAGAGACGCGCCTATATCGGTGCGCGGCGCGGCGGCGCTCCAGCCGACGACCGAGGCGGACAGCTCCAGCGCGTCAGCCATGTCCTCCAGCAGCCCGCGCGCGTCCCACACGTCCCATTCGGGCACCGGCGACTCCCAGTGCGGCGCGCGTCGTGCACCGGTGAACGCCGCCGCGAGGCGCGTCGTCTCGCGGGGCATGTCGTCCTCCGAGAGCGCGGCGGCGAAGCCCGTGCCGATCTCGAACAACCGCACGTCGCGCGCGCCGCGCGCCTGGTTGAACCGCAGCCGCCGGATCAGTCCGGGCACGAGCGAGCGGCGCAGCCGACTCTCTTCGCTGGACAGCGGATTGAGCAGCGCGACGTCGCCTTCCTCTTCGGGGGCGAACGCCGCGGTACGCGCCTCGAGGAAGCCGCGGCCCACCCAGCGCTCGCGCAGCCTGCCTTCGAGCACGGACAGCGGGGCGTCGGGAACCGCGCTCGGACGGATCGGCAGCCGCTCCTCCGGGAAGCTGTCGTAGCCCGCGTGCCTCGCCACCTCCTCTATCAGATCCACCTCCCGCGTGAGGTCGGTCAGTCGGTGTCCGGGCACGCGATAGGTGGTCGCGTCGGCGTCGGCGTCGACGACCTCGAGTCCGATGGGCGCAAGCAGCTCGCGCACCCGCTCGGTCGTCAGCGGCACGCCCAGCAGGTGCCGCACCCGGTCGGTCCGCAGCGTCACCTCGTGGGCGACGCTGGGCGCGGGGTGGGCGTCGCCGATGTCGCCCACCACCTGACCCCCGGTCAGCTCTACTATCATGGCCAAGGCGCGGCGCAGCGCCGGCTCCGCGGCGTCGGGATCGACGCCGCGCTCGAAGCGGAAGCTGGCGTCCGTGGTGAGTCCCGCCGCCCTGCGCGTCGCCCGCACCGACTTCGGATCGAAGTGGGCCAGCTCGAGGAAGACCGTCGTGGTGGCGTCGGACACCTCCGAGTCGAGGCCGCCCATCACGCCGGCCAGGCCGATCGGTCCTTCGGCGTCGGCGATCACCAGCATGCCTTCGCTCAGCTTTCGTTCTTCTCCATCGAGCGTAACGACCTTCTCGCCCGCGGCGCCCCAGCGCACGCCGATTCTCCTGCCCCGCACGCGGTCCAGGTCGTAGGCGTGCATGGGCCTGCCCAACTCGTGGTTCACGAAGTTGGTGACGTCCACCACGTTGTTGATCGGGCGCAGCCCGACCGCTCGCAGACGCATCTCCAGCCATTCGGGCGAGGGGCCGACTCGCACGCCCTCGATCACAGTGCCAAGGAAGCGCATGCACGCCTCGGTATCCTCGATCTCGATGCGCGCGCCGGCCGCCTCCGCCTGCGCTCCGGCCGAAGCCATGGCGGGATCGGTCGAGGTCGCCACGTCGGTACCGGGAATGGGCGGAATGCGCACGCCAGTCACGCCCTCGAGGGCGCGCGCGACGCCCATGTGGCACAGCAGGTCTGGGCGGTCCGCGGTGATGTCCAGCTCCAGGCGCGTGTCATCGAGGCCCGCGGCGTCCACGAAGGGGGCGCCCGGCTCGTGGGCGTCGCCCAGCCGCAGGATGCCCATGTGATCGTGTCCCAGCTCGAGTTCGCGGGCGCTGCACAGCATCCCTGCGCTGACCTCGCCCCGGATCTTCGCCTTGCGAATCTTGACCCCTCCCGGCAGCACGCCCCCGACCGGGATGAAGGGGTAGAACGCCCCGGCCTGCACGTTCGGGGCGCCGCACACCACGTTCACCGGAGCCTCTCCACCGGCGTCCACCCGGCACAGCGTCAGGCGGTCGGCGTTGGGGTGCTTGGCCACCTCCAGGACGCGCCCCACGACCACGTCGCCCAGCGCAGCACCGACGGCGGTCACGGCGTCGGCGGGGGCGCCGAGGGCTGCCAGTCGATCGGCGACCTCCACCGCGTCGCCCTCGAGCCCGGGAGCGATCTCGCGCAGCCACTGGTAGCTGACGTTCATCGGGCGAACTGCTCCAGGAAGCGGATGTCCGAGTCGTAGAATATGCGGATGTCGGGGACCCCGTATCTCAGCATGGCGATCCGCGCCGGCCCCATGCCGAAGGCGAATCCCGTGTAGCGCTCCGGGTCGTAGCCGACCCGCTCGAACACCGCCGGGTCGACCATGCCCGCGCCCATGATCTCTATCCAGCCGGTGCCCTTGCAGGCGCTACAACCCTGGGCGTCGCAGATCATGCAGGTGACGTCCACTTCCGCGCTCGGCTCCGTGAACGGGAAGTAGGAGGGCCGGAAGCGAGTCCTGGTGTCCGCGCCGAAGAACTGCCTCGCGAATTCGGCCAGCGTCCACTTGAACTCCACGAACGTGATCCCCTCGTCGACCGCCAGGCCCTCGATCTGCTCGAAGGCGGGGGCGTGGGAAGCGTCGAAGGGGTCGCGTCGGTAGGCCATTCCGGGCACCACGATCCGCACCGGCGGCTCGTAGGCCTGCATGGTGCGGATCTGCACCGGCGAGGTGTGACTGCGCAGCAGCGTGTGCGGCCCCAGCCACATCGTGTCGTGCTCGTCCGCGGCGGGATGGTCCAGCGGCGTATTCAGCGCGACGAAGTTGTGCCAGTCGGTCTCCACTTCCGGACCGCGGGCGCGGGTGAAGCCCAGGCCGCGAAAGATGTCGCAGATCTCGTCGATCACGACCGTGACGGGGTGGACGCCGCCGCGCCACTCGCGCCGTCCGGGCATGGACAGGTCGAGCCCGCCCTCGGCGGCGGGCTCCGCCCGCAGCGACGCCACGCGCTGGTCCAGGGCCTCCGAGAGCACCTGCTTGGCGCGATTGGCGGCCGCGCCGACGGCGCCCCGCTGCTCGGCCGGGAGCGAGCTGAGGCCCCGAAGAACGGCCGTCAGCCGGCCTTCCTTGCGCCCCAACCACCGGACGCGGACGGCTTCCAGGTCATCGACGCCGGACGCCCCGGCTGCCTCCGCCTGCGCCGCCGCCAGCATTTCCTCGAGCTGTGCTACGGTTTCCGTTTGCACGACCCCACCGCCGTTCGCTCGTGGGTCCTGGATGCGCAACGGGCCGAGTTGCCCCGGCCCGTGCCACGATCGTTACTCCAACCCGGCCCGGGCTCGACCCACGAGCTCGGCAAAGGCATCCGGCTGCCGTACTGCCAGGTCAGCCAGAACCTTGCGATTGATCTCGATGCCGGAGTGCTTGAGCCCATTCATGAAGCGCGAATAGCTCATGTCGTGCTCGCGTGCGGCCGCGTTGATGCGCGTGATCCAGAGCCGCCGAAACACCCGCTTGCGCTGCTTGCGATCCCGGTAGCTGTACTGCCAGCCGCGCTCCACCGCGTTCTTGGCGATCCGCCAGAGCTTGGATCGTGCCCCCCAATAGCCCTTGGCGGCCTTGAAATACCGCTTCTTCTTGCGGTGCCTCTGCACCGCGCTCGTGACGCGACCCATGATCTACTTCCCTCCCAGCAGCCGGTTCACACGTTTCTTGTCGGCCGCCGACACCATGGTGGAACCGCGCAGCTGCCGCTTCCGCTTGGGGCTCTTCTTGGTAAGGATGTGGCTCTTGAAAGCCTTGTTCCGCTTCAACTTACCCGTGGCCGTCCGCCTGAAGCGCTTCGCGGCGGCTCGGTTCGACTTCATCTTCGGCATCCCGACTCCTCCGTCCCCGCCCGCTACTTTCGGGGCGCGAGAATCATGATCATGAAGCGCCCTTCCATCGATGGGGCGCTCTCAACCTTGCCCAGGTCTTCCACCGCGTCGGCCACTCTATCGAGGACCTCCCGCCCGATCTCGGGGTGCGCCATCTGCCGCCCCCGAAACATCATCGTCGCCTTGACCTTGTCTCCCTCCGTGAGGAAGCGCCGCGCGTGGCGCACCTTGAAGGCGAAATCGTGCTCCTCGATTCCGGGGCGGAACTTCACCTCCTTCACGTGCGTCGTGTGCTGCTTCTTGCGCGCCTCCCGCGCCTTGCGCGCCTCCTCGTACTTGAACTTGCCGTAATCCATGATCCGGCAGACCGGCGGCCGTGCCATGGGTGCGACCTCCACCAGGTCGAGGCCACGGTCCGAAGCCGCGGTCTTCGCCTCATCGAGGCCGAGAATTCCCAACTGCTCCCCGTTCTCGTCCACGACGCGCACGGGGCTGATCCGGATCTGGTCGTTGACCCGAGTTCTTTTGTCTACGGCGATGGGAACACCTCCAACATGCGACAACAAAAAAGGACCCGCGATCACGGGTCCAAACCAGCGATCCGCCCCCCTTGGGGGAACGGTCGTGCGTGGAACCCGGCAGTGCCGCGATCGCGGACCGATGGGTGGAGGGCGGACGCACCGCCCCCGCTTTGCGTTATTTCACGCCGCCAAGCTAGCCCGGGAGCGCGAACGTGTCAACCGATTTCGCCCCCCTGGGTGAAGCCCGGTGGGAGCCTCTTTTCGGCGATCTCCTGGGCCAACGCGTCGGCGAATTCGTCGCGGCCCGTCACCACCTGCTTGGCGTCCGCCCCGCGCGCCCGCACGGCCACGGTTCCGGCCTCGGCCTCTCTCCCGCCGATGATGGCCATGTAGGGCAGCTTGTGGGTTTCTGCGTCGCGGATACGGTAGCCCAGGGTTTCGGAGCGGTCGTCCAGGCTCGCGCGGATGCGTTTCTGCTTCAGCGCCTCCACGAGGTCCCGGGCCGAATCGACCAGCTCGTCGTTGATGGGCAGCACGCGCACCTGCTCGGGGGCCAGCCAGAGCGGGAAAGCGCCCGCGAAGTGCTCGATCAGGCCGCCGATGAACCGCTCCATGGAGCCCAGCAACGTGCGATGGAGCATCGCTGGCCGGTGCGGCGCGTTGTCCTGGCCGACGTACTCCAGCTCGAACCTCTCGGGGAGGTTGAAGTCCACCTGCAGGGTCGGGCCCTGCCAGCCGCGGCCGAGCGCGTCCACCAGCACCACGTCGAGCTTCGGCCCGTAGAACGCGCCGCCGCCCTCGTCCACTTGGTACTCCGCGCCTCGCTGTTCCAGCACGGCACGGATCCGCTCGGTCGCGCCGTCGTAGACCGCTGGATCCCCGATGGCCTTCTCCGGCCGCGTCGCCAGGAACAGCCGGTAGCTGTAACCGAAGGTGCTCAGCAGGACCTCGACGAGGTCCAGGAGGAGGTGAAACTCCCCTTCGACCTGGTCGGGCGTGCAGAAGATGTGCGCGTCGTCCTGCGTGAAGCCCCGCACCCGCATCATCCCGTGCAGCACCCCGCTGCGCTCGTAGCGGTAGCAGGTGCCGAGCTCCGCGTACCGGATCGGCAGGTCCCGGTACGACCTCCTCTCCGACGCGTAGATCAGGATGTGGCTGGGGCAGTTCATGGGCTTCGCCCGGTAGCGTCGGTCGTCCACCTCCATGGGCCCGAACATGTTGTCCTCGAACGTCGGCAGGTGGCCGCTCCGTTCGAACAGCGCCTCGCTGGAAATGTGCGGCGTGTAGACCAGATCATAGCCGTGCTCCAAGAGCGTCGACTTGAGGAACTCCTCCACCGTGTGGCGAATCAGACCGCCCTTGGGGTGCCAGTGGATGAGACCCGGTCCCACCTCCTCGTGCACGCTGAACAGCCCGAGCTCCCGGCCCAGCCTGCGGTGGTCCCGGCGCTTCGCTTCCTCCAGTCGCTCGAGGTGTGCCGCCAGGTCCTTGTCGCTGAACCACGCGGTCCCGTAGATGCGCTGGAGCATCTGGCGCTTTTCGTCGCCCCTCCAGTACGCGCCCGCCGTGGACAGCAGCTTGAAGTGCTTGACCCTGCCCGTGCCCGGCACGTGCGGACCCCGGCACAGGTCGATGAAGGGACCGTTCGTATAGACGGTGATCACGTCGTCTTCGCCGAACTCCTCCAGGCGCTCGAGCTTCAGCGGATCATCGGCGAACAGGTCTCGCGCCTCTTCTATCGACACGATCCGACGCTCGAATACGTCGCCACGCTTGGCGACGCCTCGCATGCGTTCCTCGATACGCTCGAGCTCGTCCGGCGTGAACGGCTCGTCCACCTCGAAGTCGTAGTAGAAGCCGTCCTCTATGGGCGGGCCGAAGCCGATGCCCGCGCCCGGCCGAACGTCGCGCACTGCGGTGGCGAGGATGTGCGCCGCCGAATGGCGCAGCACCCCGAGGCCGTCCTGGCTGCCCTCGGTGATGATCTTGAGCTCCACGTCCCGCTCCAGGGGACGCGACAGGTCGATGACCTCCCCACCCGCCACCGCCACCAGCGCCGCCTTGGCCAGCCGCGGCCCGATGCGCTCGGCCACCTCCAGCGGGGTCGTGCCGCGCGGCATCTCCATCTCCGACCCGTCGGGCAGGGTCACGCGAATGCTGTCCGTGCTCACCGTCATCCTGTCTTGGTCGGGCTTCGTGCAGCGCGCGCCCGAATCCGACGCGCGCCGGATGAAAAACGGCCGCCCGGCTTCCCGGGCGGCCGCCTCCGGTCGAGCGCTCCGCGGCTCAGGCCGCGTGCCTCCCGGCGCCGGCCCCCCGCTGGGGTACCGGGGTCGCGCGGGTCACCGGAAAAGCGCTCGACATCGTCATGTGGGTAGGCTAGCCGGGCGCCCTCGGACCGTCAAGGCGGCGGGCCCCTTCGCGATCGCTCACGGCGTGCTCGTCATTACGCGTTTCTGGCCGTTCCACGCGGCCACGACCCCGTAGCGCGCGCCGGTCCTTCGCTGCAGCGCGTTGATGTTCAGGCTGAGCTGCACGTGTGCCACGTCGAACTCCGAAGCCTTGTCGAGCGCGATGTTGTAGCACATGGGGCCGGTCACCGCGGACGGCCACGCGCAGGTATGGCCGAAGCCGAGGGCGTGCATGAACTCGTGCTTGACGATCACGTGATCGCGGAACCACCGGCGCCTGGCGATCATGACCCAGCCGCGGCTCATCTTACCCTGATCCATGCGCCGGCTCGCCATGCCGAGTGTGCTACGGTTCAACTCATCTGGAACCCACACGCGGATGAGCCGGCCGACACCTGCCACACCGGTGCTGTCACTGACGGCCTCGTCGTACGCTCGACTGGTGGCCGAGCGCCTATCTTCCTCGTCATCCCCCACTATCGGATCCTCATCCGCCGACCTCTCCTCCTCGTCATCTACTGCGAGTTCCTCGGCCCTGAATGGAACGAACAGGTCCAGGCCGAAGTCCTCCTCCATTGAATCGAGAACGTTCCAGAATTTGGTCGAATCGACCGGCTCGATCGTCGCAGCGGACCGCGTGCGGTCAAAAACGACGGGGATGGGAAGCGATTCCAGGCCCCAACTGTTGGGTCGATCTCGGGACTTGGCATCGAGGCTTCCGTCGATCTGCCACATGAAGAAGGACTCCGACCGCGTCGGGCTTATCCGTTCGAAGGACTTGTCGAGGTTCACCTCGACCCACTGCTCCGCGTACCTTCCCGCCGGGATCTGCCACGCCCGCGGTACCAGCACGAAGCCTTGCTTGCGCTTGACCCTCGACTCCCGCACGGACACCCAGGCGGGGAAGTACCAGCGGTTCGTCTTGTCGGCGGCGTCCACGATGAGCTCGACCGGGCCGTCGCCCGCCGGCACGATAATGGTGAACGTCCCATCCGAGCGGACCGCGACGGAGTTCGAGCCCGCGCTGGTCCTGCCGGTGGCGATCAAGCTGCGGGCGGGGCGTCGGTCGGCGGTCACGACGAAGCCGCTCATCATGTAGTAGGCCGGTGCCTCCGCCTCGGCGGAATCTGCAGCCTCCTTCTGCCCCGCAAGCGTCGGCTTGGGAGGGTCCTGCGCCCGGAGAGGCGCGGCGGAAGCGACTACGGCTAGTACCAGCAGCGTGGCGAGCGGGCGCGGCAGCGCGCGTTCGAGTGCCGTCATTTCTCTTCTCCCTGATTGGAAGATTGGAAATCGGGATCTCGTGGCGTGAATACGGACCCGGCGAACCGGGGCGTTGCGAGGGCCATCGACCAGCGGGGAGTCAGGCCTGGGGAACCTGATGTTGCGTCCGAACCACATTGCCCCGTGGGGCGCCGCGCGTCAACGTTGGCGTCTTGCCGGAGCTGGCCCGACCATTGGACCGGAGTCGCCACGATGCGTTCGACAGGTAAACCCAGCAGCCGGATCATCGGCGTCGTCCTGGCCGCCTTCCTCCTTCTGGGCGGCGCGGCGCTGCGCGCTCAGGAACCGGACCCCGACTCCGAGCTGCGGACCCTGCTGGCGTCCACCTGGGACGATCTGATGCGGCTCGATCCCGAGTGGGCCACCGAGGTCGGATATCCCGACTATCAGACCGAGTGGCGCGACAGATCGCCTGAAGGTGCGACGGCCTTGCGCGCGCTCATGGAAGCGGCGTTGGTCGACCTGCGGACGATCGAGAGAGACGGCCTCGAGCCGGGCAACCGGATTCATTACGACGTCTTCGAGGATTTCGCGACGACCCTCCTCGCGGCGCCGTTGACCGAGCGCGTGTCGGTGCTCTCGAGCTATGGATACACGTCCATCACCCAGATGGACGGGGTGCACCACTCCGTGTCGCGAACGCTCCGCTCCATGCCGCGCCGAACCGTGGCCGACTACGAAGCGATCGTCGCGCGCGTGCGCGGCGTCGGGGCCACCATCCACGGCGCGATGGAGTCTCTACGCACGGATCTCCGCGCGGGAGTAGCGCTCCCGGCGGTCGCCTTCACGGCGGTGCCGCAGCAGGTTACCGACCTGGCGCCGGACGAGGCGCTATCCAGCCCGCTGATGGTGGCCTTCACGGAGATCCCCGAGTCGATCGACGAGACCGACCGCCGACGCCTCCTGGCGGCGGCGGAGTCGGCGTACCGGGAGCACCTGCGCCCGGCGTTCACGGAGCTGGAGGCTTTCCTGCGCGATGACTACGGCCCGGCGACGCGTGAGACCATCGGCCTCAGCGACGTGCCGGGTGGTCCCGGATGGTATGCGCAGAAGGTGCGCACTTTCACGACGACGGACATGACGCCGCGCCAGATCCACGAGCTGGGCCTGGCCGAGGTCGCGCGCATCCGCGCCGCGATGGAAGAGGTGAT
This sequence comes from Gemmatimonadota bacterium, assembly GCA_039715185.1. Taxonomy (NCBI): domain Bacteria; kingdom Pseudomonadati; phylum Gemmatimonadota; species Gemmatimonadota bacterium. Next base: position 59,058 of record JBDLIA010000004.1, on the reverse strand, counting down.
CGAGGACAGCGGCTTCGAAGGGACGTTCCAGGACTTCACCCACTTCCTGCAGACCGATCCCCGCTTCTACTACCAAACCGCGGAGGAGCTGCTGGCAGGCTATCGGGACATCTCCAAGCGGGCCGATCCGGAGCTGGTCCCGCTGTTCGGAATCCTGCCCCGCATGCCCTATGGCGTGAAGGCGATTCCGGACTTCTCGGCGCCGACGAGCACGACCGCCTACTACAACAGCGGCGCCCACGCCTCGGGGCGCCCGGCGTGGTTCTACGCCAACACTTACAACCTGCCGGCGCGGCCCAAATGGGAGATGGAGGCGCTGTCGCTGCACGAGGCGGTGCCCGGCCACCACCTGCAGATCTCCATCGCGCAGGAGTTGTCCGACATGCCCGAATTCCGCCGGCACGTCCCCTACAACGCTTTCGTGGAGGGGTGGGGGCTGTACGCCGAGACCCTCGGCTACGACATGGGCTTCTACCAGGACCCCTACTCGCGCTACGGCCAGCTCAGCTACCAGATGTGGCGCGCCGTACGCCTGGTGGTGGACACCGGCATGCACTCGTTCGGCTGGACGCGCCAGCAGGCCATCGACTTCTTCGCCGAGAACAGCGGCAAGGCGGAGCACGACATCGCCGTGGAGATCGACCGCTACATAGTCTGGCCGGGCCAGGCCCTGGGCTACATGGTCGGCAAGCTGAAGATCGAAGAGCTGCGCCGGCGCGCGGAGGACCGCCTGGGCGACGACTTCGACATCCGTGTCTTCCACGACCGGGTGCTGGAGAACGGCGCCGTGCCCTTGAGCGTTCTCGAGCGGCACATCGACGCGTGGTTGGAGTCTGCCGCGGGCTGAGCCGGAACCCGCGCGGCGGGCGCGCTGTAGTACACGCACCAATACCCTCTCCTCACGGGGCGTCCACGACGGGCGACCCGGCCACGTTCGTGGGACATAAGGGGGGAGGGATCCCATGCGATACAGGCTTCCGATACTCGATACTCGCGTGCCTACGCGCGCGCTCGCAGGCATGCTGCCGTTCCTGCTGGTCGCCTGCGGAGGCGGTCACAGGCTCGATGAGCGTGATTTCGCCGGCGGAACCCTTGCCGTTGAGGCGTACGCGCCCGCGTCTGCCGTGGTGCGCACTACCGGCGTAAAGCACGACTCGGATGACGAGCTGCTCGACGTGATTCTCGAGACTGGCGGAGGTGTCGCGCGCGAGGTGGAGGCCCGGCGGGCCGCGACGCGGCTCCGCCAGGCCGCGTCGGAATTCGACATCGCGAGTCGACTTTCAGAGCGCCTGGGAGCCCGGGTCGGTCGCTCCCTCGGTACGAGGCCCACCACCGGGGCGGCTGGGGCGGATTTTCTCCTGGAGCTGGACGTCCGCCGGTACGGCATCCGCGCGGATGACGCATCTGCCAGCGCCTTTCTGGAGGCCGACGTATACCTCTTCGATGCGGACGGAATCGAGCTCTGGCGGCGCAGCGTGCACGCCTGGGACCGGCTCACCCCCCGCGTCCACGCCGACCTCGGCGGAGTCGTAACGGCCGCTACGCTGCATTACGTCACGGTGGAGGACCTGGAGCGAGCCGTGGACGGCATGGTCGACGCCGCCGCGAGCCGGGTCGGCCGGGACCTGCGCGACGACCTCCGGGACGTGCGCGGCTAGATACTGAAAACGGGGGCCGGCCTTTGGGCCGACCCCCGCTTTTCCTCCCGGCGTGAAGCCTGAACCCTCCTAGTACATCCCGCCCATGCCGCCGGGCATGCCGCCGGCTGCGGGGGCCGTCTCGGCCTCGGGCTTCTCGACCACGACGGCTTCGGTCGTGAGCAGCAGACCCGCTATGGAAGCGGCGTTCTGCAACGCGGTCCGGGTCACCTTCGTCGGGTCGATCACCCCCGCCTCGACCAGGTCCTCGTACACGTCGGTCTGCGCGTTGTAGCCGTAGTTGGCGTCCTTGCTCGCGCGCACCCGCTCCACGACGATCGAACCTTCGGCGCCCGCGTTCGCGGCGATCTGCCGGATCGGCGACTCGAGCGCCCGGCGCAGGATCACGACGCCGATCTGCTCGTCCTCCGTATCGAGCTTGAAATTCTCGAGTTGCCCCTGGGCGCGCAGCAGTGCCACGCCGCCACCGGCAACGATGCCCTCTTCCACCGCGGCGCGCGTGGCGTGCAACGCGTCCTCGACCCGAGCCTTCTTCTCCTTCATCTCGGTTTCGGTCGCGGCGCCCACGTTGATCACGGCCACGCCCCCGGAGAGCTTCGCAAGCCGCTCCTGGAGCTTCTCCTGGTCGTAATCGGACGTCGACTTGTCGATCGCGACGCGGATCTCCTCGATCCGCCCCTTGATCTCCTCGCTGTCACCAGCGCCGTCGATGATGGTGGTGTTGTCCTTGTCGATCACCACTCGCTTGGCGCCCCCCAGGTCGTCCAGGACCGTGTTCTCCAGCTTGAAGCCCACGTCCTCGCTGATGACCTGGCCGCCGGTCAGGACGGAAATGTCCTGAAGCATGGCCTTCCTGCGATCGCCGAAGCCAGGAGCCTTGACGGCGCACACCTTGAGCGTGCCGCGCAGCTTGTTCACCACCAGAGTGGCGAGCGCCTCGCCCTCGACATCCTCGGCGATGATCAGGAGCGGCTTGCCCATCTGGGCGACCTTCTCCAACACCGGGAGGAGATCCTTCATGGCGCCGATCTTCTTGTCGTGCACCAGGATCATGGGATCTTCGAGCACCACTTCCATGCGCTCCGGATCGGTGATGAAGTAGGGCGAGAGGTAGCCGCGGTCGAACTGCATGCCCTCGACCGTCTCGAGCGTGGTCTCCAGGCCGCGCGCCTCCTCGACCGTGATCACGCCGTCCTTGCCGACCTTCTCCATGGCGTCGGAAATCAGATCGCCGATCTCCATGTCGTTGTTCGCGGAGATGGCGCCGACCTGGGCGATCTCCTTCTTGCCCTTGGTCTCGGTCGAAACCCCGTGCAGCTCCTCGACCACCTTCTCGACGGCCTTGTCGATGCCGCGCTTGATCGCCATGGGATTGGCACCCGCGGTCACGTTCTTGAGGCCCTCGGTGAAGATCGCCTGCGCCAGCACGGTGGCGGTCGTGGTGCCGTCGCCGGCGTTGTCGGAGGTCTTGGTCGCGACCTCCTTGACCATCTGCGCGCCCATGTTCTCGACCGCGTCCTCCAGCTCGACCTCCTTGGCCACCGTGACGCCGTCCTTGGTCACCGTGGGAGAGCCGAACTTCCTGTCCAGAACGACGTTGCGGCCCTTGGGACCGAGCGTCACCTTCACCGCCTTCGCGAGCTTGTCCACGCCCTTCTTGAGGCGCGAGCGCGCGTCGACGTTGAACTCGAGTTCCTTTGCAGCCATGGCTGCGTTCCTCCTATCTGAAATGAATCTCGCAGGGTCCTGCGTCGGCGCGGTACTATCCGACGATGGCGAGCACGTCCGATTCGCGAAGGATCAGTACCTGGTCTCCATCGATCGTGATCTCGGTCCCGCTGTACTTGCCGTAGAGGATGCGATCGCCGGGCTTGACCTCCATGGGCGTGCGATCGCCCTTGTCGTTCACCTTGCCGGGTCCAACCGCGACCACCTCGCCCTGCTGTGGCTTCTCCTTGGCGGTGTCTGGAATGTAGAGCCCACCGCGCATCTCCTCGGTCTCCTCGAGGGGCTTGACGACCACCCTATCCGCGAGCGGGGTGATCTTCGTGGCGCTGACTGTCGCCATGTCCCTGGTCCTCCCTATGCCTGGTTGAAAAGGTGACACATCCGACTTGGCCGAACGGCCGTTAGCACTCACCGGTCGCGACTGCTAACAACGCATCGGCAATGTAGAGGGCACTCGACCTATGTCAAGCGCCCCGCCGATGTTACGCCGAAGCATACGCCGTGCCCGAAACACCTGTCAGGGTGGCAGATTGTGGCCCCTTGGAACGTGTCCGGACGACGGAGGCTCGCCCGGATGCTGCCAAACTGCCCTACCGGGCCTTCCCGCGCGCGTGTTCGTAGGCGAGCGCCAACCCTTCGAGCGTGAGCCACGGCTCGACGCGGGACACCGTGCGACACGCGGGAGCGATGGCGGTGGCGAGTCCGCCGGTCGCGATGGTCAGAACTTCCTCCCGGCCCCACTCCTCGCGGATCCGGACCACGATTCCGTCGATGGCATCGACGGCTCCCCAGAACAGGCCGCTGGCCAGGCACGATTCGGTGCGGCGCCCGATGACCCGCTCCGGACGCACGGGCTCGAACCTGGGCAGCTTGGCCGCGCTCTTCCCCAGCGCGTCCGCGCTGGTCTGCACCCCGGGCGCGATCACGCCGCCGATGAACACGCCAGCGCGGGTGATGCAGTCGTAGGTCGTGGCGGTGCCGAGGTCGACGACGATCGTGTCCTCGCCGAAGCGCTGGGCGACCGCGAGCGTGTTGACGATGCGGTCGGCACCCACCGTCAACGGCTCGTCCACATCCAACGTGATGGGCAGCGGAGTGGTCGCGTCCACGACCAGCGGCTCCACCTGAAACAGGACCGTGCAGGCCTCACCAAGGGGACCCGTCACGCGAGGCACCACGGACCCGATCGAGGCCGCGTGGATGGCGCTCGGCTCGAACCCCCGGTGCTGGAGCATGGTCGAGATCAGCAGAGCCATCTCGTCGGCGCTGCGCAGGGCGCCCGTCGCCAGGCGCCACGCGTCTCTTCGCTCCGAGCCAGCGTACAGGCCGCACGCGATGTCCGTATTGCCCACGTCGATCGCCAGGATCATTCCAGCCTCCGGGTGTGCGCGCCGCCGCCGACGCGTGTCTGCACCGGCCGGACCCTGCCGGCCTGGACGAGGGTGATGGCCCCCGACGGGTGCGCGACCCGCAGCGCGCCGCCGCGATCCATGCCCAGAGCGACCAGCTCTGGTCCGCCATCCACCCGTACCGCGCGACCCTTGAGCGCGTCGCGCGCGTCGAGCGCGAGCAATTCTTCGGGAGAAAGCGGCTCGAGCGGCGCGGTCGCCAGTCCGGCCAGCCTCGGCGCCAGCGCCGTGAGCAGCGCTGGACGCAACGCCGCGCCGCCCGTCTCGTGGGCGACCGACGTGGCCGTCTCCCTGATCTCCTCGGGCAGAGAGGCTACGTCGTGCCCGACGTTCACGCCGACTCCGGCGATCACGTACTCCAGTTGGTCCGCCTTGAATGCGGCCTCGCACAAAACGCCCGCGAGCTTGCCTCCACCGGGACCCAGCAGATCGTTGGGCCACTTGATGCGGGTGTCCAGAGAGAACGCGTCCTCGAGCGCCGCGGCGAGCGCGAGGCCGACGCGCAAGGAGACCACGCCGACCGCCGCTCCCGCTCCGGGTACCCGCGCCGGCCGCAGCACCGCCGAAAGGTAGAGCGAGAGCCCCGGCGGCGACCACCACTTGTCCCCGGACCGGCCGCGCCCGTCGGTCTGCGCGTCGGCGATGACGAGCGCCCCGGCGGGTGCCCCCTGGCCCGCCCACGCGCGCGCCTCGTCGTTGGTCGAACCCACGACGCCGCGCGCGCGCACCGCGGGCGCGCCGAGCACGCGGCGCCACTCGGCCCCCGTGCGGCCCTCCCAGCGCCCGTCGGCGGCTATCCGCGAACCCATAGCGCCAGCAGGAACAGCAGGCCCGCCGGCCACACGTAGTAGGCGAACGTGTGAAAAGCGCGGCGCCGCACGAGCCAGAGGAGAGAGCGGATGGCGACCACCCCCGACACGAGCGCCACGACGAAGCCGGCCCCGAGCGCCAGGCCCTGCGCGCCGCCGACCGAACGGCCGATCTCCGGCGTCTTCAGCAGCGCGGCCCCGGCCACGGCGGGCATGGACATGAGGAACGAGAACTCCGCCGCGCGCTCCGCGTCGACGCGACCCCAGAGGCCTGCGGCGATGGTCGTTCCGGATCGGGAGATCCCCGGCAGGATGGCGAACGCCTGCGCCACGCCCATGGCCAGAGCGCGGCTAGCGTCGATGGGCGAATCGCCGCCGGACCTGGCGGCCGTGGACCAGAGCACGGCGCCGGTCACGAGGAGCATCGCGCCGGTGATGGCGGGCGCGTCGAAGGCGCGCTCCAGCGCGTCCTCGAAGCCCAGCCCCACGACCGCGGCGGGCACGGAAGCGAGCGCGAGCAGCCCCGCGTAACGCCACGCCTCGGGCTCGCGCCGCGCCAGCCCCGCGGCCAGGTCCGCCAGGCGCCGTCGGTACACGACGGCGACCGACAGCAGGGTGGCCACATGCAGCACGACCTCGACGACTACGCCCGGGGCCGGAACCCCCAGAAACCACTGCGCCATCACGAGGTGCCCCGAGCTCGATATCGGGAGGAACTCCGAGAGGCCCTGCACCAACCCGAGGAGCGCGGCCTCGAGCGCGTTCACCCGGCCAGCACCCGCTCGTACAGAGCTTCGTAGCGGGGCACGACCACGTCGGCCGCGAACGCCATCGCCGCGTCTCGCGCGGCCGCGCTGGCGGCCGCCCAGGTCGCCTTGTCCGAGATGAAGGACAGCGCGGCCGCCGCCATCGCGTCCACGTCACCGACCGGCACCAGGAGGCCCGAGTCCGGCTGGCGCACGACCTCCGGCAACCCGCCCACGTCGGACGCCACGACCGGGACGCCGCAGGACATGGCCTCCAACGCCACCAACCCGAAGGCCTCGGTTTCGCTGGGCAGCAGGAAGAGGTCCGCGCAGGACAGGATCTCCACGACCGACTGCTGCTTGCCGAGGAACACCACGCGGTGGTCGATGCCTTCCTCCTCGGCGATCCGCTGCGCCTTGCCCCGTTCGGGACCGTCGCCGACCAGCAGCAGACGTACCTCCGCTTCCTCCGCCATGAGGCAGAAGGCGCGCACCACGTCTTCCACCCTTTTCACGGGGCGGAAGTTGGACACGTGCACGATCAGGCGCTCGTCATCCGACTGCGCGAAGGTCGCCCGGTGACAAGGCCGCGCATCGCGTTTGTAGATGTCGGGGTCGACGAAGTTCGGGATCACGTCGATGCAGTCCTGGGGCACGTCGAAGCGATCCACCGTCTCCGCGCGCAGGTACTCGGACACGGCGGTGATGGCGTCCGAGCTGCGAATCGAGTAGCGCGTGACCGTGCGGTACGAGGGGTCGTGTCCCACCAGCGTGATGTCCGTGCCGTGCAGCGTTGTCACCACCTTGGGCGCGGCCTCGCCGAGCATCTGCTTGGCCAGCAGCGCCGAGGTGGCGTGCGGGACCGCGTAGTGCACGTGCAGGACGTCCAGGTCGTGCTTGGTAGACACGTCCTGCATGGCGACCGACAGCGCGAGCGAGTACGGCGGATACTCGAACAACGGATAGGAGGGCACCTCCACCTCGTGGTAGAACACCCCCTCCACGAAGCGCGGCATGCGGAACGGCGGCGCGTACGTGATGAAGTGGACCTCGTGTCCCCTGCTGGCCAGTTCGAGCCCCAGCTCCGTGGCCACGACGCCCGACCCCCCGTACACCGGATATCCCGTAATGCCTATGCGCATTCAGCAGCCCCGTTCGGCGGCCCGGCCAACCCGGACCGGCCGGAAGATCGACGCGCGCCCACGTTCAGGGAACCCCCTCGGTGGCCCGGGCCCAACGGGACAGGACCGCGTCGGTCAGAGCGGACGGGCCGGACGACGCGTCCAGCCTCAGCGCGGACGCCGCCACCTGGTGTCGGAACCACGTGCGCTGCCTGCGCGCCAGACGCCTGGTATTGGCGGCGAGCCTGGCGGCCGCGTCCGCCACCGCTTCCCCACCGCGCAGCCACGGAACGAACTCCGCGTATCCGGTGGTCCCGAAAGCAGGCACGTCGGTGCCGTGCCGCTCGGCCAGGCCCCGGATCTCCTCCAGTAGGCCCGCCGCCAGCATGCGCTCTACGCGCCGCCCGATACGATCCGCCAGGATCTCGGTGGGGAGGTCCAGGACCACGACCAGGAGAGGCACCGCGGCCCGCGCGGTCCCGGCCGCGTGCCAGTGGCTCAGGGGCTGCCCGCTGAGCAGCGCGACTTCCAGGGCGCGCAACTCGCGCTGCCGCCCGCCGCCCCGCGCCAGGCGCCTCGCCGACTCCGGGTCCAGCGCGTAGAGCCAGCGCGACCGCTGCTCGCCGGACAACTGTTCCAGGTAGGACCGCAGCGCGTCACGCGGGCCGGACGGGAGCGGCGGCTCTGCGAACAGCGGGTGGGTGAGCGCGCGCAGGAAGAAGCCGGTACCGCCGACCAGCAACGGTACCCGCTCCCGGTCACGAATCTGGGCGATCCAGCGCGCCGCGTCGCGCCCGAAACGGCCCGCGCTGTAGCGCTCCTCCGGCTCGACCAGGTCGATGCCGTGGTGCGGCACGAGGGCGCGCTCGGCCAGGCTCGCCTTGGCCGTGCCGATGTCGAAGCCCCTGTAGACCTGGCGACTGTCCACCGAAACGATCTCGCAGCCGAGTCGCCCGGCGAGCTCCAACGCCAGGTCCGACTTGCCGACGGCGGTGGGGCCGACGATCGCCAGGCCGTGCGGGGTCACAGGGACCGGCAAGGTCTCCTCAAGCGCGGCCGAAACGGCGCGCCAGCTCCTCCATGGAGATGCGAACGATGGTGGGGCGGCCGTGCACATCGTGCGCGGGCAGCTCGGTGGCGAACAGTCGGTCGAAGAGTTCTTCCATTTCGCTCGAATCCAGGCGCTCGCCCGCCTTGATCGCTCCCTTGCAGGCGAACGTCATCGCGATGCGCTCGTGCTGGTTGCGCGCGGCGCGGGTGAGCGAGCTGCCTTCCGCCAGCTCGGCGATCATGTCCCGAAGGCAGCGCTCGGCGTCAAAACGCGGGTGCGCCGCGGGCACCCCGCTGACAAGCACCGTGCGACCCCCGAACGGCTGCACCTCGAAGCCCGCCTGCGCGAAGATCGACGCCGACTGCTCGACCGCGTCGTACTCGGCGGGGGCGAGCCGCAGCGTCAGCGGAAAGAGCAGCGTCTGCACCTCGGCCCCGCCCTCGCTCATCCGTCGCATGGTCGCCTCGAACAGCACGCGCTCGTGCGCCGAGTGCTGATCGACCAGCAGCAGGCCACCCCTCGTCTGGGCGACGATGTAGGTCTCGTTGAGCTGCCACAGTCCGGTCCGGTACGGCGCCCCGCCGGCCGCGGTGCGCTGCGCGGACGCAGCGGCGGGCGGGGGGGCTCGCTCCGGCGAGCGCTCGTCCGCCGCCTCAGCGTCCCTCACTGGCTCCGTCGATGTTGCCGTCCCCAGGAAGCCGAGCTGGTTCAGCGGCGCGTCCTCTTCGGGAGGGGTTCGGCGCGCCTCGGGCGTCGCCGCCTCGGCGTCTTTCAGCGAGGGGGTCCAGCGCAGGCGGCCCGGTGGCGCCGAGCCCAGCGCCGCCGCGCTGTCGAGTCCGGCCAGGGCGCCGCGCACGGCCCGCTCGACGGCGGCCTCGACGTCCGCCCGCGCGCGAAAGCGGACCTCGGCCTTGGTGGGGTGGACGTTCACGTCGACGCGGCCGGGCTCCACCTCCAGGTAGAGGAGCAGGGTCGGTCGGGCGCGCTCGCCTTCGGGCACGGTCGTGCGGTACGCGCGCTCGGCGGCCGCGGTGATGCCCGGGTCCCGGAAAGGCCGACCACCCACGAAGAGGTGCACCCGCCTGCCGGCCGCGCGCGCCGCCGCGTCCGGCCGCTCCACCAGTCCGAATACACGCACGCCGTCGCCCTCGGCTTCCGCGCTTACGAGCGTCTCCGCGGCGTCCGACCCCCAGAGCTGGATCACGCGCTCGCCCAGCACTGCCGCCGCCGGCAGATCCAGGAGCTCGCGGCCGTTCGACACGAGCCGAAACGCGCACGACAGGTTGGACAGCGAGAGGGTCGTCACGGTCGCCGAGGTGGCGCGCGCCTCCGCGGCCGCCGAGCGCAGAAAGGCAGCGCGCGCGGGCAGGTTCCCGAACAGCGCGGAGACCCGCACCGTCGTGCCCGGCTGGCGGGCGCACGGTTCGATCGCCACCAGCCGGCCCGCCTCGGCGCGCAGGCGCGTACCGACGCCGCCGGCTTCCGCCGTCTCCAGCGCGAACCGGGACACGCTGGCTATGGACGGCAGCGCCTCCCCGCGGAAGCCGAAGGTGAGGACCCCGGCCAGCTCGTCGGCGGCCGTGATCTTGCTCGTCGCGTGGCGGTCCAACGCCACGCTGGCGTCCTCGCGGTTCATGCCCACGCCGTCGTCGGCCACGCGGATGTCGGTCTTGCCGCCGTTGCGGATCTCGATCTCGATGCGCGTGGCCGCGGCGTCCAGTGCGTTCTCCACCAACTCCTTCACCACCGACGCCGGCCGCTCTACCACCTCCCCGGCGGCGATCTGGTTGACCACTTCGTCGGGCAGCAGGCGGATGCGGCGGGTTACGGCGAGCGGGCGCATCGGTCCCCTAGAAGACGATCGCGCGGAGCACGAAATAGATGGTCATGCTGAACGCCGCCGCGATGGGTACGGTCGCCAGCCAGGACGCGATGATGTTGCGCACCACGCGCATATTGAGCGCCGCCATGCCCTGCGCCAGCCCCACCCCGATCACGCCACCGACGAGCGTGTGAGTCGTCGACACCGGGATGCCCATGCGGCTCGCGATGAGCACCGTCGCGGCCGCCCCGAACTCGGCGCAGAAGCCTCGAGTGGGGGTCATCTCGGTTATCTGCCGGCCCACCGTCTCGATCACGCGATACCCGAGGGTGGCCAACCCCAACACGATGCCGACGCCGCCGAGCAACAGCACCCAGAGCGGCACGGGCACCGTCGTGGCGATCTCCTGGAACCCCGTGCGCGCCAGCGTCACCACGGACGCGAGCGGGCCGACCGCGTTGGCGACGTCGTTGGCACCATGCGCGAACGCCACGAAGATCGCGGTCGCGACCTGCAGCACGGCGAACATCCTCTCGACGTGCTCGTACGGTCCGCCCGGGTGGGCGTCCGCGCGCTTGATGAGCGGCCGCGACGCCAGGGTCGCGACCGCCCCCAGCGCGAGCGAGACGCCCACCGCGAGTGCGAACGGAGGCGCCTCGATGACGTTCTTGAGCGCCTTGTAGATGAAGGACAGGAAGATGATCGTGACTACCAGGCCCACCAGGTACGGGCCGATCTTCCTGGACGCCCCCGCGGGATCCTCGCTCTGGAGGATGCGTCGGCGGATGAAGACGAACGTCAGGAACCCGAGCAACGCCCCCAGCACCGGAGACGCGAACCAGCTCAGGACGATCTCGAGCATCGTCCCCCAGTCGACCCCGGCGAGGCCGAACGTGGCGACGCCGATGCCCACCACTGCCCCGACGATGGAGTGGGTGGTCGACACCGGCAGCGCCAGGTGGGTGGCCACGTGCAGCCAGGCGCCCGCCGATATGAGCGCCGCGAGCATGCCGAGCGCGAGCAGGAGGGGGCCGTCGGCGCCCGCCGGGCCGGTGGGAGCGAAGAGCGATACCTCGACGATGCCCTTGCGGATCGTATCGGTGACGTGCGAGCCGACGAGCAAGGCGCCGAGGAACTCGAAGATCGCGGCGAGGATGATCGCTTTCTTCAGCGTCAGCGCTCCCGACCCCACCGACGTACCCATCGCGTTGGCGACGTCGTTGGCGCCGATGTTCCACGCCATGTAAGCGCCGCCGATCAGCGTGACGACCAGAAGCCCGCTGCCGAGATCCATCGCCTAGCGCCGCGCCAGCATGAGGCGCAGCCGGTCGGCGGTGTTCTCGGCCCGGTTGGCGATGTCCCCCAGGGTAGCCAGGATGCGCATCCAGAAGATCACCGAGACGGCCCCGAGCTCTTCTTCCCGCGCCAGCACCGCGCGGGTCGTCTCGGCCTGACGCTTGTCGGCCTCCCACTCGTAGTCGGAGATGCGCTTGATCCGCTCCAGCGTCTTGTCCACCTCGGGGCCGGCGAACGACGCCTCCTGCAGCGTGGGCAGCGCGCTCGCGGTCTCGTACCACAGTTCGCTCGTGCGCACGACCTGGTCGACGAACGCCGCCAGGGGCTCCCGCAGGCCGTCGGGCGTGGGCGTTTGTCGCATCGTCAGAAGCACCGCCAGGTCCTCGGCCCTGTCCGCGATCGCGTCCTGCTCCTTCAGGAAGAGGAGCAAGTCCCCGCGGTCCACCGGCATGAACAGGGAGCTCGGCAGGTGGTCCCGGATGTCGTTCTTCACCTCATCGGCTTTGTGCTCCAGCCGGGAGATCCTCTCGTACACCTCCTGTACCCGGCTCCAATCGGAAGCGGTGAAGGCCTCGAACAGCTCGGGCACGAGCTCGACTGTCTGGTGCACCCGCTCGGTGTGCTCGAGCAGCGGCCCGAACGGCGAGCGCGCGAAGAGCGCGGCGATCGTCCGCATACAACCCCCTTTTCTTTCGCGTCAGGCGCTCAGGCCGTAGAACTCGCACGCGTTCCGGGTGGTCTGGCGCGCCACCGCATCGACGTCCACCCCGAGTTCGGCAGCGACCGCCCTGGCGACCTCGACCACGTACGCCGGTTCGTTGCGTTTGCCCCGGTGAGGGACCGGAGCAAGGTACGGGCTGTCGGTCTCGATGAGGAGTCGGTCGCCCGGAACGGCCGAGAGCAGGTCCCGAGGAGGGAAGTTCGGGAACGTGACGAGCCCCGAAAAAGACACCCACCAGCCCGCCTCCAGGCCGGCCTCCAGCAGGGGCGCCTCGCCCGCGAAGCAGTGCAAGACGCCGCGCACATCGGGGGCGAAGTCGCGGATCACTGCGGCGGTGTCAGCGTCGGCGCTGCGACAGTGCACCACCGCCGGCAGCGAGGCGTCGCCCGCCAGCTTCATGTGCGCTTCGAAGGCGCGCCGTTGCGCCGCCCTGGGCGCGTTGTCGTAGTGGTAGTCGAGGCCCGTCTCGCCGACCGCCACGACCTCCGCTTCGTCCAGCAGGGCGGCCACGCGACCAAGCGCTTCCTCGCTCGCCTCATCGGCCACGTGCGGGTGGATGCCGGCGGTGCAGAACACCCCAGGGTGGGAGCGGGCGAGGTCGAGCGCTCGGGTCGCGTCCCGCGCGTCGCTGGCGATCGAGACCACCCGCGTGACCGATGCGGCGCGGGCGCGCTCGAGGATCTCGTCGACGTCGACCCGCAGGCGCTCCTCGGTGAGGTGACAGTGCGAGTCGAAAAAGCTCGGTGGGCCGGTCAGCTCGCCTGACTCCGCGCCGCCGCGGGGGGCGTTGCGGGGGATTTCGCGTTGCGCGAATCGGATCCGGCCACCCCACCCTGCTTGCGCTTCCACCGATCCTCGATCTCGAGCAGCGCCGGCGACGCCACGAAGATCGACGAGTACGTGCCCACGATGACCCCCAGGATCAGGATCAGCGCGAACGGGCGGATGATCTCCCCGCCGAGCATGGCCAGCGACAGGAGCGCGACGAGCGTCGTGCCCGAGGTAATCACGGTGCGCGGGAGCACCTCGTTGATGGAACGGTTCACGAGCGCCTTGTAGTCGGCCCGGCGCCCGCCCTTGCCGAAGTTCTCCCGGATGCGATCGAACACGATGATGGTGTCGTTCAGGGAGTACCCGATGATGGTCAGCACCGCCGCCACGGTGGCGAGCGAAACCTCCATGCGCAGAAGCGCCAGCAGGCCCAGCGTTACCAGGATGTCGTGCACGGTGGCGACCACCGCGGCGACGCCGAAGCGCATCTCGAATCGAAACGCCAGGTAGACCAGCGTCACCACGAACGAGAGAAGTATGGCGAGTAGCGCCCTGAGCTGGAGCTCGCTCCCCACCTTCGGGCCGACGGCCTCCACGCGCACCACGCTGCCCACGTCCGCGCCGTAGGCGGCGTCCATCAAGCCATCCAGCCGCTCGGTCACGTTCTGGCCGGCTTGCTCGAAGCTCGGCATACGCACCAGGAACTCGGCGTCCGATCCGTACTGGCTGATATCGGCGTCCGCGCCCAGGTCACCCAGCGCCGCGCGCACAGCGCCGGCGTCGGTGGACTGCTGGAACTGTAGCTGGACGAGCGTGCCGCCGGTGAAATCGACGCCGTAGTTCAGCCCGAAGACCGCCAGCGCCACCACGCCGATGCCGACGACCACCGCGCTGAAGACGTAGGTGCGACGGCGCAGGCCCAGGAAATCGTACCTCGTGTCGGAAAGAATCCTCATGATTCCTCGCGCCTCAGATGCTCACCTGGCGGGCGCCGCGGCGCCTCGCGAGGTAGAAGAGGAACAGGGTCCGGGTCACGTACACGGCCGAGAAGAACGACGCGATGATACCGATCGATAGCGTCACCGCGAATCCGCGCACGGGTCCGGTGCCCACCTGGAAAAGGATCAACGCCGTGAGAAGCGTGGTCAGGTTGGAGTCGACGATGGCCGACATCGCGTGCTGGAACCCCTCATCGACGGCCGTCCGGGCAGGCTTGCCCGCGTCCAACTCCTCGCGCGTACGCTCGAAGATCAGGACGTTGGCGTCCACGGCCATGCCGATCGACAGGATCAGGCCGGCGATCCCCGGCAGGGTGAGCGTGGCTCCGAACGCGGCCAGGCCACCCAGCACGAGCACCAAGTACACCCCCAGCGCTACGATCGCCAGCAAGCCCGCCACCTTGTAGTAGATCGCCATCAGCAGGATCACCAGGAGGATCCCCACGATGCCCGCCAGGGTGCCCTTGTCGATCGAATCCTGACCCAGCGTCGGCCCGACGGTCCGCTCCTCGATGATGTCCAGCGGCGCCGGCAGCGCGCCCGCGCGCAGCACCAGCGCGAGGTCCTGCGCCTCCAGCAGCGGCGCCGCGCCCAGCTCGATCTGCCCGCGTCGGCCGATGCGCGCCTGGATGACCGGCGCGCTGAACACCTTGTTGTCCAGCACGATGGCCATGTAGTCGCCGATGTGCTGGCCCGTGAAGCGCTCGAAGATCCGGCCGCCACGGCGGTTGAACTCGAACTGGACGATGGTCTGGTTGAACTGGGGGTCGATGTTGGGAATCGCGTCCTCGAGGTGCTCGCCGGTGATGGCGGGCTCGTCGTTGAGGATGTAGAGCTCCCAGTACGGCTCGGCGCCCACGCCGATGGGGTCGGCGCCCCACAGGATCTCGGTGTCGCGCGGCATCGCCCGGTCGACCGACTCCAGGGCCAGGAAGCGCTCGACGAGCTCGCGGTCGTTCTCGCGCACGAAGTAGATGCCGGGCTGGCCGCTGTTCAGAAGCAGCGCGGTCAACGGACGATCCTCGGGCTCCGTTGACAGCGTGTCCGCCTCCTCCTCGCCGGCCGCCGAGTCCTGCGCGGCTGCCCCGTCCTCGTCGCCCTCGATCGGGCCCTCGGCCGTCTGCGCGCCGGTGTCGCCCTCGGCGGCCTGCTCGGCGCCGGCCTCGGCCTCGGCCGAGTCGCCCTCGGCGGTCAGCTCGGGCGCGTCCCCGCCCCCGAACAGGAGCTCCTCCACGGCCGTGTTGCCGCCTCCGTCCACCGACTCCAGGGCGCGGTCCCCCAGAGCGTTGGGGCCCAGCTCGTTGACGATCGCGCGGTCGATGCGAGGCAGCGCGGCGACGAAGTCGGCCAGCCTCGGCCCCTCGTGCAGGAGCTGGAATTCCAGGAAAGCGTTGGCCTTGATGACGCCCTTGGCGCGCTCGGGGTCCTGGCTGCCGGCCAGCTCGACGATCAGCCGCTCGGCGCCCACGCGCTGGATGAGAGGCTCGCGCACGCCCAGCTCATCGATGCGGTTTCGGATCACGGTCTCGGCGCGGTCGATGGCGTCGCGCTTGGCCTCGTCCGTGAGCGTCCCGTCGGGGTCGCTCACCTCCAGCACGAAGTGCGACCCGCCCTGGAGGTCGAGCCCGAGGTTCACCCACGAGCACCCGATCGCCACCTCGCCGGCCGCGGGATCGTCGGAGGTGGGCTCGCACAGCTCCTGGCGCGTATCCCAAAGGAAGTAGAACGCACCCGCGATGACCGCGAGTATGACGATGGCCCTGCCTCTGAGGGTGCCAAGCATCGGCTGACTTCCTGACGTCGCTGGCCTCTGAGAACGCCCGCCGTGGAGTCTGGCGGGGCGCGCTCGGACCGGGGTTCGAGAACCTGTGACAAAGACGGAAAAAGCTCGCCGGGCGGGCGGCCATTGTCAACGTGGAAAAGAAGGGCCGCGGGTCAGTCGCCCGCGTACACGATCCTCCACACGCGGCCGCCTCTGTCGTCCGTGACATACAGCGCCCCGTCGGGGCCGACAGCCCCGCCGGCCGGTCGGTGGGTCGCCCCGCGCGGCGAGACATCCGCACCCGCGAAGCCATCGGCGAAGACCTCCCAGTCGCCGCTCGGTTCGCCATCCGCGAACGGTACGAACGCGACGTTGTATCCTCCCTGCGGGAGCGGAGCACGATTCCAGGAGCCGTGGAAGGCGACGAACGCGCCGCCCCGATAACGCTCCGGGAAGGCGTCGCCTTCGTAAAAGGTGATGGCGTGGGGGCCCCAGTGCCCTGGAAAGGAGACGATCGGATCCTTCTTGTCGGCGCAGCGGCCGGTGACTTCGCCGTCGCCGCCATATTCTGGGGCCAGAACCTTGCGCTCCAGTTGCCGGTCGTAATAGCAGTACGGCCAGCCGAAGTCGTCGCCCTGCTCTATGCGGAACATCTCCTCGGCCGGCTTCTCGGCGTTGTCCTCCACCGAGAAGCCCCACGAGACCAGCATGTCGCGGCCATGCTGCACGCCGTAAAGCAGCCCGTCCGGCCCCAGGGTCAGGCCGATCACGTTGCGCGTGCCGGTGGCGTACCGCTCACCGTCCGCCTGCATCTGACCCGTCGCCTCTGTCGAGAATCTCCAGATCCCGCCGGTCGAGTCCAGTTGGGCGCAGGGATCCATGCCGGGCTGCCCGTGTGCCTCCGCGCAGGCGTTGCCCGTAGAGCCGACGTTCAGGTAGAGCCAGCCGTCGCGGAGGACGAGCGGCTTTGCCTGGTGGGTGCCGCCCCGACAACAGCTCCTCGGCACGTGGGCCACGATCGTATCCACCGCGCCCACGGCCTCCATGGTCCCCATCGGCACGCGGATCCGATGCACCGCCGTGGTCGCGGCCACGTACACGAGGTCGCCATCGAGCGTCACGCCGGTGCCGCCCCCGAGGTCGTCGATCCTGGCGCTCGCATCGGCCACGCCGTCCCCGTCGCCGTCCCTCAGCATCAGGAGCCCACCCCAGCCCTGGCCCCGGGGAGCGCGCAGGTTGACGAACACGATCCCGTCCTCTCGCACGGCGATGTGCCGGGCAGGGCCGACCTCGTCCGCGAACACGCTGGCGCAGAATCCGGGCGGCAGGGTGATGCCTCCGTTGTCTTCGACGCAGACAACGGGAGTCTCCCCGTCCTGCGCGTCCGCGGAGTCCGGACGTTCGGCGGCGCAACCGACCGCGACGAACCCGGCGATGAGAGCGAGGATTCTGCGTTGGGCAGGCAAGGCTATTCTCCTTCTGGCGCTGGATCGACTGGACGGCCAATGTGCCCGGCCCATGCCGGCCCGGTCAATCGCTCGGCGCGAGTGGCGCCCGACGCCGGTCGGCGAAGTCTTCGCGAAGGAGCGCAACGTGGCCGAACTGGGCCGCAAACAACGGCGAGCGAGCGGCCGAGTGTCACCTTTTCAACGGCGGTGGCGGGTAACGCGCATCGCGTGCACGCTGGCGTTGGGCGGAGCCGCCACGGCCTGCGGCGACCCACCCCCGGCGCCGCCCCTTGGTGCGGATTCGAGCGCGGCGCTCGTGGTCCGCTCCCCGGCGCCCGCCTGGGAGGACGGGGGCGCCTGGCGCATCGCCGAGGAGCCGACCTTTCGCCTGGCGCTGGGTGGGAGAGATGAACGCGGCCGACCTCCGGTCACGGGCGCGGCGCGCACGCTGGACGGAGCCGTCTTCGTGCTGGCTCCCGATGGTTGGCTGATCCGCCACGCCGGCAGGCAAAGGGACACCGTACCGCTGCCGCCCGAAGCTGGTGCGGCCGACTGGCTCGAGGCCGCGCCGGACGGGCGCGGACTGCTGACTTTCGCGCGAAGGACCGGCCACGCGGCCGACCTCGCCGCGGACGGGTCCGTGCGCGCCGCTGCCCGCCTGCTGGGATTGGCGGGTGCGCCGCAGCCCATCCTGGTGGGCGCGCTGGACGACGGGAGATGGATCGCGACGGCGATCGCTCCTGCTCTGCCCCGCACCCCGGGCGCCGCGCGAGACCCCCTGCTGCTGCTCCGCTACGGACGCGACGGCGGCCCAGCCACGGTGCTGGATACGCTGCCCGGATACGAAGCGTGGATCTTCCTGGCGGAGGAGGTCCTCGACCTGGCGCTGGTGCCGTTCGGCCGCTTCTCCGTCGTGCAGGTGGAGGGTGCGCTGATCCACGGGGGGGCGAACGACGCCTGGTCCGTGGACACGCGCACGGCCGACGGCGCGCTCGTCCGCAGCGCCGTCCTCGAGCTGCCGCTGCGCCCGGTGGACGAGGCCGAGTTCGATGCGATGCTGCGCGGGCGCCTGCGCGCCGATCCGCTGGAGGCCAAGGCCGAGGTCGCGTCCGGCACCTTCGAGGAGCTCCCCCGCCCCGCAACCGCTCCCGCCTTCGGACGCATCCTGGCCGACCCGGCGGGGCGACTCTGGCTCGCCGATTTCGCGCCGGATGGGCAGGCGGCGACGACGTGGACGGTCCTCGACGCCGACGGCTCCTGGCTCGGTAGCGTCGCGCTGCCTGACGGGCTGCGCCTGGAGCAAGTGGGCGACGACTGGGTCCTCGGGAAAGTGGAGGTGGACAGGAAGTGGCAGGTACGCGTGCACTCCATCGAGCGCTAGCCTACCCCAAATCGTGTCTCGCGAAGACGATCGTGGCTGCTAGTTCCAACCAGATGGACGGGTGGTCGTGCTGGCCGCTGGGCACGGTAAAGGTGACCGACCCGGAGGTGCCATTCGCTACCGAACGCGAGCCCGTCAGTGCGCCGGGACACAGTTGGGACACAGTCTCGATACCGAGCTTTGGCTAGGTCAGATGCAGGATGAGGCCGCCGTCGGTGGGCGTGGCTGTTTTGACCAAGAGGGTCTCTGTCCGGCGAACCGTCTCTCGGCCCCGCTCGCGGATCTCCCCTTCATACTGGACCCGGGTGTGGAGTAGGCGACGCGCCGCCAGGTCGGCCACTAGGACGCGGCCCTCCGCACTGGCTCGGCCGTCGATGTAATCCGGTCCGCCATCGTGAGTGCGAGCGGAACGGCGTCGACGGTATAGGGTCACGTAGCCGTGGCCGGCGTAGCCGCCAACCGTCGCCGTGGGTGTATCGTTCATGCTGGCACCAGTTTTCCCGTCGCGCGCTCCAGCGCGTCGTTCACGAAGTCGTTCATGCTTACGCCCGTGCTCGAGGCGGCTATCGCGAGCTTGCGGTGTAGCGGCCTCTTAGCGCAATGGGCCCGGTGGGACTCGAACCCACGACCTGCCGATTATGAGTCGGATGCTCTAACCAACTGAGCTACGGGCCCGTCGCGGCGGCAATCTAGGTGAAGCCCACGCCGAGGTGAAGGGCGCCGCGCGAGCCTCGCCCCGGGAGCCCTACCGCGTGCCGAACATCCTGTCCCCCGCGTCGCCCAGCCCGGGCAGGATGTACCCGTGTTCGTCGAGCTCTCGGTCCAGCGCCGCGGTGTAGACGCGCACGTCCGGATGCGCTTCCAGGAGGCGCTGCACTCCCTCGGGTGCCGCGACAATGCACACGAACCGGATCCGGGCCGCGCCCGCCTTCTTGAGTTGGGTGATGGCGTCCGCGGCCGAGCCGCCCGTGGCCAGCATCGGGTCGAGCAGGAGTACGTCCCGAGTCTCGGCGTCCGCGGGGATCTTCACGTAGTAGGGCACCGGTTCGAGGGTCTCGTGGTCGCGGTACATCCCTATGTGGCCCACGCGCGCCGACGGAATCAGCCTCAGGATCGCCTCCACCATGCCCAGGCCGGCCCTCAGGATGGGCACGAGCACGAGCTTCTTGCCGGCGATCCTCTCCTGCACGGTCGCCTCCAGCGGCGTCTCCACCTCCGCCGGCTCCAGGGTGAGGTCCCCGGTCGCCTCGTAGGCGAGCAGGATGGAGATCTCGTCGACGAGCTCCCGAAACTGCTTCTTGGACGTGTCGCGGTCTCGCAGGAGCGTCATCTTGTGGCGCACCAGCGGGTGCTCCACGACGGTCAGGTTGGCGAATTCGTGCGGCATGAGGCTCCCGGGAGACGCTGTCGAAACGAACCCGCTCTACGGTACGGCGTGCGACCCTATCGGCGCGACCTCGGCCTCTTCGATCCACCCCTCGGCGAGGCGGTCCGAGCCCGGATTGGGCAGCCGTACCCGCACCCACCCGTCCCTGCGCTCACCCATGAGCAACGCGGTTCCGGGGATCAGCGTCTGCGCCGCCTCGCCGGCCCGGGTGGGCTCGTACCGCAGCTCGCTCGCCGCCAGCGGCACCGCGAGAGAGCGCGCGCGGTCGCGGACGACGCCGGCAAGCGCGGCCGAGACCGCGACGGCGCCGACCAGGCCGGCGGCGACGCGCCAGCTCCCCTGGGCGCCCGGGCGCGCGGCCATCAGCACGCTGACGGCCGCCAGGTAGAGCGCCAGGGTGGCCAGAAGGGTCAGCGCGGCGCGCGAGGCCGGAACGCGCCCGCGCGCCCGGACGATGGCCGACTCCTGGGCTCCCAGCGCGCGTGCGTTGGCCCGCGCCAGCTCGTCCGACGGCGCTCGCCGGATTCCGTTCAGCCAGGCCCAGATGGCTCGCCCCGAGTCGTCCTGGCCGGCCTCCGCCAGCCCCAGGTTGTACCACCCCGCCGGATCCCGGGGATTAGCCCGGACGTACGCCTCCAGCGCCTCAGCGGCGCGCGCCGGCTCGCCGCCGCGTAGCGCGCCCAGCCCGGCGCCGAATTGCTCCAGGTCCGCCGCCGAGCCAGCTCCCGTAAGCGCCGCGGTCGCGAGCAGCGCCAGGCCCGCGAGCAGCGCGGCCACGGCTGCGCGCCGCGGCCGGCGGCGCCTCGCGTCCGACGCGTCGATTGGTGCGACCGGCCTCGGCAGCTCTGCGTGCAAGGCGCGAATCAGCTCCCGTCCGGCGTCGCCGTCCAGCGCGACGCCGCGGCGGCGCCCGTAGCGGGTGGCGTCCAGCGAGCGCAGCAGCTCCTCCAGCTCACGCGCCTGATCGGGAGCGGCCACCATCCCTCCGACCGCCGCCGCGATGTCGTCGGCCGTCGCCCCGATCAGGTCCGGACGTTCCAGCCGATCGACCAGCCACCGGCGCAGGGTGGCGTTGCGGGTCTGCGCGTCGGAGTAGGCCCAGTGGCGTAGCATGTCCTCGGTACGCCCATCCAACTCGCCCTTCGACACGGCGCGACGGCCGCCACCGAGGAGCGCCAGAAGGGCCAGCGCCATGGCAACCAAGGGCGCCGCCTGAGACGCCACGAAGGTCGCCGATCGCACCCAGGCGAGGGGGCCGCCCGGCCTCGGTTCTTCGCGCGGCGCGGCAAGCGTGGTCGACGCGACGGCGGGCCCGTCGGGAACGCTGCGAACCTCCAGCCGCATGGGCGCCGCGCGCGCGACCGCGTAGCGCCCGGCTTCCGGATCGAAGTACGGGTAGCGCACTTCCGGTAGCTCGAAAACGCCGGGTCGCTCGGGCACCACGATCCACGAGAAGCGCTTCTCCCCACCGAGCCCGGTGTTCAGGCTTTCGACGTCGGCCTCCTCCACCGGCGACACGAAGTCCAGGCCGTCGCCCGCCGCGATCATGGGCGGCGGCAGGGGCTTCACGTAGCCTCGTCCGCGCACGATGACCTCCAGCCGCACGGCTTCTCCTGTGGATGTCGTGCCCGGATCGATCGCCGCGTCCACCGCGTACCGACCCACGGCCCCCCGGAACCCGTCCGGTTGACCGTCGGAAGGAAGGGGCAGGACCACCAGGCCGGGCCGATCGCTCTCCACGAACTGGGGGAACTCCGGGTCGAAGAGACTCTGGCGCAGATCCAGCTCCACCCGGGCCGGCGGGAGCCGGAACGTGCCCGCCTCAAGCGGGACGAACGCGCGCCGGAAGCGCTGCACCTCGAAACGCCGTCCGTCGCTCGCCGTGGCGAACCGGCGCGCCCCGCCGCCCAGGTCGTGGATGAGAAAGCCGGCGGGGGTCGGCGGAAAATACTGGGGGGCGCCGCGGAGTCGACGCCGCGCGGCGTCGGAGAGAAGCACCTCCGTGGTGAGCTCCACCGGCTCGCCCACGTAGACGGTGTCGGCGGTGAGGATCACGCGCACCGAGATGTCGTCGGCCCCAGGCCCGGGCGCCCCGGGAGGCCCGGCGAAACCTCCGCCGTCGATCACCGTGAGCGTGACCGCGTCCCCGCGAACCACCGCACCGCCGCCGCGCACCGCCGGGCCC
Organism: Gemmatimonadota bacterium; assembly: GCA_039715185.1. NCBI lineage: Bacteria > Pseudomonadati > Gemmatimonadota > Gemmatimonadota bacterium. The sequence continues at coordinate 36,765 of JBDLIA010000004.1, read as the reverse complement.
GATATGCGGTACTCACCCGCCGAGCGCGCGAGCACCGACAGCGTCAGGTGCTGCACCCGCGTCACGCCGCCCGGCAGTCGGATGTCCAGCGAGCTCGACTGGCTCTGCCCGGTGACGACCAGACCGGACGGCATGGCCGGTGGTGAGATCTCGAAGGTCTCCCGCCCCTCGCCTTCGATCACGATCTCGTAGTCCACGGTCGCGCCCACGATGACGACCTCTTCGGACACCGATGTCCGGATGGTGATCTCCCGCTCCTGGCCCGCCAGCGAGCCGCCCGCGCAGGCCACCAGAACGGCGGCGGCGGCGGCGGCGCGGAGCGGCCTCGGCGCGCTCACCAGTCGCGCAGGACGGGCCGGTCGCGCTGAGCGTCGCGAAGCTGGTCGCGGAAGAGCTCGCGTTCGTCCTGCTCCACCGCCCCGAGCACTCGCTCCGCCTGCTCGCGGGTCATCTCCCCCGGCGCCGGCGCCCGCTCGGGCCTGGGACCCGCGCCGCCGCCGGGCGGCGGAGCGCCCTGGCCGCCGGGCTGCTGCTGCTGACCCCCCTGCGGCTCATCGCTCTCCTGCTCGTCCTCCCCCTCACCCCCGCCCCCGGCTTCCTCGCGGTCCCGGAGCGCCATCTCGAGGTTCCACTTGGCGTCGGTGTCAGCCGGATCCAGCCTCAGCGACTGCCGGAACGCCTCGACCGCCGCGTCGAAAAGGCGCGCCTGGGCGCGCGGGTCGGGGCTGCCGCGACCGTCGGAGAGAAAGCGCAGGCCCAGGTTGTAAAACGTGGGGGTCCGGAGCTCCGGGTCCACGCTGCGCAGCGCCCGAGCGTACTGCCGCTCGGCCTCGGCGTAGCGTCCGAGCCTGAGAAGCGTCGTGCCGATGTTGTAGCGCAGCTCGGGGTCATCACGGCCGGCCTGAAGGGCTTCCCGGTATGCCGACAGCGCCTCTTCGTAGCGGCCATCCCTGAACAGTCGATTGCCGCGCTCGGTGTCGCCGAAGCCCGCGAGGAGCAACGCGCCGACGATGACGCCGAACACGCGGGGGAGGCGCCTGCCCATCACTCGCTCTCTCCCGCGCGCCCGCTGCGGCGCGGCGGCGTGCGCTGCGCCCACGCGTCCGCGGCGATCAGGATGAGGGCCAGAGCGACGAACCAGGCGTACCGTTCGCGCGGCCTCACCTGGCGCTCGCGGGCGTCTTCGTCCGCCGCGACGGAGCGGAGCGCGTCCACCAGCGCGGCCGACGCGCCGGCGTCGCCGAGCCGCACGTAGCTGCCGCCGGCCACGCTCGCCACGTCGCTCAACAGCGTCTCGTCCAGGCGACTCACCACGATCTCACCGTCGGGCCCTCGCAGATACCGGATCGGCCGGCCGTTCGGCGCTCGGCGAATGGGGATGCGCGCTCCCTGCGAGGTGCCGACGCCGACGACGTGTAGAATTACCCCCGCCTCACGCGCCCGGTTCGCCTCCTCCATGACCGCGTCGCGGTCCTCGTGCGCCTCTCCGTCGGTGAGGACGACCGCCGCGCGGCGCCCGCCCACGGACTCTTCTTCCCCTCGCGCCAGCGCGGTGGCCTCCCGTAGCGCGGCCGCCAGCGACGACCCGCCCTGGCTCATGATGTCCGGAGCCAGGGCGTCCACGTACAGCCCCAAAGCCCCATGGTCGACCGTGGGAGGCGACAGCACGTAGCCGTTGCCCGCGAACGCCACCAGACCGATGCGGTCCCCGGGCAGCGCGGCGAGCAGCCTGCGCAGCATCAAGCGAGCCGCCTCCAACCGATCCGGGTCGAGGTCCGTCGCCAGCATCGAGCGCGATACGTCCACGGCGAGCACCAGCGTGCGCGAGCTGCCGGTCGCTTCCACCTCCTCCAGCCCCCAGCGTGGCCCCGACGCGGCCATGCCGATCGCCGCGGCCGCCACGCCCAGCCGCAACGCCGCGAGCGGCGTGGGCTCCCGCGACGTCCCGACAAGCAGCCGCCGCACGAGTGGCAGGTCTCCGAGCAGCTGCAGGGCGCGGGTGCGGCGCGTGGCGATGCCCCACACGGCCGCCGCCGCGATGAGGGGAAGCACCAGCGCGAGCCACACCAGCTCCGGGCGCGCGAAGGTCATGGCAGCCTGCCCCACGGGCTTGCCCGCAGCGCCAACTCGACCAGGAAGAGGAGCCCCGCGATGAGCACGAAGGGCAGGTAGCGCGGCGTATATGCCACGAACCGGCGCACCTCGACCTCGGTCGTCTCCAGGGCGTCGATCTCGCTGTAGATGCTGTCCAGCGCCGCCGCATCCGTCGCGCGGTAGTAGCGCCCGCCGGTGAGCTCGGAGATGTCGGTGAGGAGCTCCTCGTCGATGTGCACCTCCACCGTGGCGTACTGGAACCTGCCGAACAGGTCGCGCCCGATGGGCATCTGCGCGACGCCCTCGCTGCCCACGCCTATCGCGTAGACCTTGACGCCGAAAGCCGCCGCCGCGCGCGCCGCGGTCAGCGGGTCCACCTCGCCCCGGTTGTTCTCGCCGTCCGTCATCAGGATGATCACCCGCGACTCTCCGGGGGCGCGCCGTAACCGGTTCGCCGCCGTGGCGATGGCGGTGCCGATAGCGGTTCCGTCCTCGAGCTGACCCACGCGCAGCCGCTCGAGCGCGCGGAACAGAACCGAGTAGTCGATGGTGATCGGTACCTGCGTCAGCGCCTCGCCCGAGAAGGCCACCAGGCCGATCCTGTCGTAGGTGCGGCCACGGATGAACTCGGCTACCTGGCGCCGCGCCACCGTGAACCGATTGTCGGGCGCGAAATCCTCGGCGAGCATCGAGCTGGATATGTCCAGGGCCACCACGGCGGCTATCCCCTCGGCGTCGATCTCCACCGACGACACTCCGGTGCGCGGACCCGCGAGCGCGACGGCCAGCGCGCCGATCGCCCCGGCCCTGAGCCACTCCGGCGCCACGGACAGCGCGCGCAGAAAGCGGTCCCCGGCGGGCAGGCCGTCGACCCGCGAGAAGCGGAGCGCGGCCGGAGTGTGCACCACCAGCCACCACCCCAGGAGCACCGCGCCCGGCAACAGGAGCAGCAGCCAGGGCCGCTCGAACCCGACGCTCACTTCGCTCCTCCCGCGCCCACCGCCGCCGCCTCCGCGGCCTCCGCGGCCTCCGCGGCCTCCGCCGCCCGGTGCGCCCGCCCCGCCTCGTGCGCGACGACCCACTCTCGAGCCACGCGCCACAGCTCCTCGGGTTCGCTCAGGTCGGGACGGTGCCGCGCGAACTTCACGCGATCCGCTCGGAACAGGACCGTGACCAGCTCCCTTCGCTCCCGCGGGCGCAGGCCGGGATCGACCTGAGAGTCTATCTCCGCCGTGGTCAGCCCGGCGCCCCAAGCCGGTTCGACAGCATTCAGGTAATCCCTGAGCGTTCGCGTCGTAAGTACATAGAACGTTTTGACTTCACCACGCTCAAGGAGGCCGGACCTGTGGATCCGGTCCAGCTCGACGAGGGCCCGCTCTCCGGGATCAATCCGGGGCGTCGGGAACGTTCGGCGCGCGGCCGCGCGCCGAGACGCCCAGCGGGCGAGGGCGACAGCGGCGGCGACCAGGAGGACCAGAACCACCAGGATGGGAAGAAGCGTCCGATTTGGCCCGATCACGTCCTTCGGCGGGCGCGGCTCGATTTGCGCCGTGTCCTCCGGGAGCACCGACAGGACCCGCAGCGGCGGCGGCCGAAACGTCACCGAGCGCTCACTCCCGCCCTCCCCCACGACCCGCACCTCGATCGGCTCCAGGGGATGCTCGCCGGGCCGCCAGGCGGTGATCAGGTAGGCGGCGACCGCCGAACCTGCCTCCCGGGCGGGGAGCAGGTCACCCGGAGCGACGCCCAGGAGCTCGACGTCGGGGGCGGTCGCGAATGAATCCGGAAAGAGGGCCGATTCACCAGGCCCGACCGGCGCGCGCAGCACTAGCACCACTCGGTCCCCGACCGTGGCGCTGTCGGCGCCAACCAGCAACGCGCTCGGCGGCGCCTGGGCGGCAACCGCCGCGACCGCGAAGACCAGCCAATTGGCGGCCAGAAGAGCGGCCGCGCCCCGGTTCATCGCCGCCCGGCGCGCGCCCGACGCTCGAAGAACTCGAGCAGCGGCGGGGCGTACGGCCGGTCGGTGGCAACCTCGATCTCGTCCACGCCGAGCCGTCGGAAGCGCCTGCGCATGGCCGCTTCACGGGCCAGCGCGGTCGCCCGGAAGCGCTGGCGCACGTCCAGCCGACCCGTGTCGACGACCCTGACTTCGCCCGTCTCGGGGTCGCGCAGGCGCAGGAGCCCGGCGTCGGGCAGCTCCAGCTCGCGCGGGTCGGAGATCTTCACCGCGACGACGTCGTGGCGTCGCGACACGACCTGCAGCCTATGATCGAAGTTCGCCTCGGCCTCGGGCGGCAGATGAAAATCGCTGAGCACGAATACGATGGCGCGGTGCGAGAGAACCCTGCCCGCGTAGTCGAGGGCGCCAGCCAGGTCGGTGCCGCTGCCCTGCGGCTGGAAGGCCAGCACATCGCGGATCAGCCGCAGGACGTGCCGGCGACCCTTCTTGGGCGGTACCGAATGCTCCACCCGGTCGGTGAAGATCAGCAGGCCGGTGCGATCGTTGTTGCGCGCCGCGGACAGCGCGATGACCGCGCCGATCTCGGCGGCCAGCTCGGCCTTGAATCGGCTGCGAGTGCCGAACTGCTCGGACCCGGAGAGGTCGACCAGGAGCAGTAGCGTCAGCTCGCGCTCCTCGACGTACTGCTTCACGAACGGCTCGCCCATGCGCGCCGTCACGTTCCAGTCGATGGTCCGGATGTCGTCTCCGGGCAGGTACTCGCGCACTTCGGCGAATTCGATGCCCTGCCCGCGGAACACGGACTGGTACTCACCGCCGAAGATGTTGTCCACGAGACCGCGCGTGCGCAGCTCGATCAGACGAACCTGGCGCAGAACCTCGCGTGGAACGCCTCCTCCGGCTCGCTCCCGCTCCGGCCGCGCGTGCTCTTCGTTGGGGGGAAGGGGCCAGCCGATCACGGCACGCGCACAACCTCGAGCAACCTGCGAATGATGTCATCGGCGGTGACCTCCTCGGCCTCCGCCTCGAAGGTGGTGATGACGCGGTGCCGCAGGATGTCCGGCGCCAGCTCCTTCACGTCCTCGGGCAGCACGTACTCGCGGCCGCGCAGAAACGCCTGCGCGCGAGCGCATTCGGCCAGGTATATGCTGGCGCGCGGTGAAGCCCCGAAGTGAATGAGCGGGCGCAACTCCGAGGCTCCGAACTCGTCCGGGTGGCGCGTGGAGCGCACGATGTCGACGATGTAGTCGGTGATCTTGTCATCCATGTAGACGGCGCGGACCTCGCGCCGCGCCGCGAACACGTCCTCGGGGCCCGCCACCGGGTCGATGTCGACCGGTTCGCGGCCCGCCATCAACCGCACGATCTCCTTCTCCTCGTCGCGCGCCGGGTAGCGCACGACGAGCTTGAGCATGAAGCGGTCGATCTGTGCCTCGGGCAACGGATACGTGCCCTCGTGCTCTATGGGGTTCTGGGTCGCGAGGACCAGGAACGGCGCGTCGAGCTGGTGGGTCTCCCCGCCGAACGTGACCTGGCGCTCCTGCATCGCCTCCAGCAGCGCAGACTGGACCTTGGGCGGCGCCCGGTTGACCTCGTCGGCGAGTACGATGTTGGTGAAAATGGGTCCCCGCTTGGGGGTGAATTCCCCGCTCGCCTGGTTGAAGATCATGGTGCCGACGATGTCGGCTGGAAGCAGGTCGGGGGTGAACTGGATGCGCTGGAAATCTGCCCGGATGGCGTCCGCCAGCGAACTGACCGTGAGCGTCTTCGCGAGCCCGGGAACGCCCTCGAGCAGGACGTGCCCGTCGGCCAGAAGCCCGATCAGCAGACGCTCGACGAGGAGGTCCTGACCCACGACCCGCTTGCGGATCTGCTCGGTGATCCGCCGGGCCAGCTCCAACCCGGGAGAGGGCGGTGCTCCCCGAACCGGAGCGGTCGTGCTCGTCTCCGGGTAGGCCGCGCCGCCTTCGGGAGCGGGCACCAGGCCCTCTACTCCCGCGTCCGCCGGCGAAGCAGCCCCGTAGCCCTCGTTCTCGTATCCGTCCACCGTGCCTCCAGGTCGAACCGCACCGCGCGTCCCGACCGCTCGGTCATATTGGTTGTCGTCACCCCGCCCGCCGCCCCGTACCGCGCGCGCGACCCCCTAGTACGCGCCGCACGCCGAACGGATCCTTCTGCTGCGACTCTGCCGGCGCGCTCAGCGTTTGATCCGCTCCCCGGCTTCCTCGTAGCGCAGTACCCAGGCTGCCAGGCGCCCGGGCCGGAGCGCCCCCCGCAGGGTTCCAGGGTCCACGTCCGCGCCCGATCCCCGGTCCACCGCCTCGGCCCCAGTCGGCAGCTCGCGCATGGCCCCGAACCTGTCCTTCCAGCGCTCCCAGTTGCGGGGGCGCAGGTCCACCCAGCCCGCGTCGATGGCGCTGGCGTCGAAAGGCGTGCCGTCGTCGGGGGGGACCACCACGACGGGACCCCGCAGCAGGCTCGACCCGTCCGGCAGCAGGACCGGAAAGCCGACGCTGATCATGCGGATGCGGAGTTCGTCGTCGCGCTGGACGATGTTCCACGCCGCCGCCGCGGTGGCGTCGGGGTCCAGCTCGGCCGCGTCCGCCAGGGTCTCGAAGAGTCGGCCCAGCAGGCTCGCCTCGAAGAGCAGCTTGGACAGGCGGGGTGGGCCCAGCGCTTCGTAGGCGATGGGTTCGACGCCGTGCTGCTCCTCCAGCTCCGCCATGCGCGCGAGCGCCACCTCGCGGAGCACGCCGGCCCGGTACGTGGGCCCGGACGTGGCGGCGTCCAGCGCGCCCACCACGTCATGCCCCGTGGGGCGCCCGGTGATCTCCCGCACCGCCGAGTCAGCGATCTCTTCGGGGGTGATGTACTCCATCAGCCCGAGCGCCGTCAGCGCCTCGAACTCGGGCGCGCTGAAGAGCCCGTTCTCGCCCGCGTCCAGGTAGACGCCCTCCAGCGGCCCGCCCGCGGGCCTCCACGCCTCCCCCTGTGATACGCCCGCGAACGCACCCTCGAGCCGGACGGGCTCCACCGCGTCGAACCGCTCGATGGCCGCGCCGCCCCTCTTTACCGGGCCGAAGCCGATTCGCTTCCAGGAGATCGCCGCGGTCGGCTTGATCTCCTTCACCGCGGGGGAGCCAGGCGTGCGCGCCATCAGGAACAGGTACATGGTGTGCGCGCCCGCCAAACCCGCCTTGGCCAGCAGCACCGCGCTCGGGCGTTCCTCGGAGTGGGTGAACGGCACGTTGAGCCCCATGCCTCCCGTCCCGGACGTGCCGATCTTCAGATAGAATCCGGTGCCGACGCGACGCATCGCGTCGAGCGCGATCTGCACGTGTCGGATCATCTGCGGCAGGTACAGGGTCGCCAGGTGCCGCTCGACCGAATCCGCGGGGGCGCCTCCGCCGGCGGCCTCGGAGCGCAGTCCGCGGGCGCTCTCGAATACGTTCTGATAGGCGAGCGTGGTCGCCGTGTTCACGCAATCGACGACGATGTCCGGCCGCTCCTCCAGCACCAGCGCGCCGAGGGTCGAGCGCTCCACCACCTCGGCGCTGAACTCCCCCAGCATGTCGTCCAGAATGAGGCCGCGGGCCTCGGCGTGCGCCAGGATTTCCCGGCGCGGGCGATCCTTGAGAGCGAGGGGTACGAACAGGTTGCCGTACGAGGCACCCAGATCCGCGCCCGCGCGCTCCGCGTCGCTAGCGAGTTCCGCCACCCCCGCCTCGGTCTCGTGCGGTCGCAGCGCGCTGATGGTCAACCGCGCCGGGCGTAGCTCCAGCAATCGGCGCGCGACCGCGAGGCCCACGAGCCCCGACCCACCCAGGATCAGCACCCTCTTACCGGCGATGTCCATTAGGCGGTCCGCCTCCCCTTCCCCGCCTTCGTTTTCTTCAACGCCTCTATCTCCTCGGCGGTCAGTTCCCGCCACCGCCCCGGCGCCAGCTTGCCCAATCGAATCGGTCCGTAACGAACTCGCCGGAGCCGAACCACCCGGTGGCCGATGGCTTCCAGAAGCCGACGAATTTCTCGGTTGCGGCCCTCCGCGAGCGCGAGGCGGATCCGCACATCCTCCTCCCCGGGCCCGCCGACGCGCTCGAGCGTGAGGAGCCTCACCCGGCCATCCTCCAGCTTGACCCCCGCGCGCAGGCGAGCGAGCTCCGCGTCAGTCAGGCGTTTCTCCGGCTGGACCACGTATTCCCTGCGGACCCTGAAGCGCGGATGCATGAGCCGGTACGCGGTGTCGCCATCGTTGGTCAGCAGCAGCAGCCCTTCGCTCTGCCGATCCAGGCGCCCGACGTGGAACAACTCGCCGTACTCCTCGGGGAGCGCGTCGTAGATCGTGCGTCGCCCCCGCGGATCGCGCCTCGTGGTGACCGCCCCGCGCTGCTTGTGCAGCGCGATCCACGTCTCCGCGCTCGGCCTGACCAAGCGACCGTCGACCTCCACGCGGTCCCGCTCGGGGCGCACCCGGGTGCCGAGCTCGGTCACGAGGCGACCGTTGACGCGCACCCGTCCAGACGTGATCAAGGCCTCCGCGCTGCGCCGGGATCCGTGCCCGCACCGCGCCAGGTGACGCTGCAGCCGAACCCCCTCGGCGCCGGCCTCACTCACTGGGCGGCGGGCGGCTCGTGGCCGCGGCGACCACGCGGTCCACCTCCGCCTCCACCACCATGGCCAGGCGGGCTCCTTCGGCCTCCCGGTCGCGCGCGTCCGGAGGCGCTCCGGCCTCCGGCTCGCCGCCCGCTTCGGTCTCCGCCGAGGCTTCTGCCGGCTCGAGCGCGAATTGCTGCCGCAGAACCACCGGCAACTCCTCGGGCCTCGGCAGGTCGTCCAGCGACGCGTACCCGAAGTGGTCCAGGAACCTGCGCGTGGTTCCGTACAGGAGCGGCCGGCCCAGGCCCTCTCCCCGGCCCACGACTTCGATGAGGTCCCGCTCCGCCAGGGTCCGCAACACGCCGACGGAGCCGACGCCGCGGATCTCCTCAATCTCGGCCCGCCCGATCGGTTGCCGGTAGGCCACGATGGCCAGCGCTTCCAGCGCGGCCGGGGATATCCTCGCGCTGCGGCTCACCGTGGCGAAACGCTCGAGGTAGGGAACGAACTCCGGCCGGGTCAGGATCTGGAAGCCTCCCGCGAGCTCGTAAACGCCGAACGCGCGGTCCGCCTCGTCGTACTCACGCCGCAGGGCGTCGATCGCCTCCAGCACCGTGGCCTCGTCCACGTCGGGTTCGGCGCGCGCGATGTCCGCCGCCGAAAGCGGGGCGTCGCTCGCGAACAGGAGCGCCTCGACGATCCGCACCAGCGTCATGGCTTCGCTCCCTCCTCGGCGCCCGGACCCTCCGGGTCCTCTTCGTCGATCTTCTCCCCCCGGAACAGCCACAGGGGGCTGAAGGGCGTGCTCTGCTTCAGGGAAACCCGCTGACTCCTGGCCAACTCGAGCCCGGCCAGGAGCGTCACGATCGAGTGCAGGCGGTCGCGGAAAGGCGCCACCAGTTCCCGGAATTCGACCCGCTTCAGGCGCCTGAGCGCGCCGACTATCACGCGCATCTTGTGGTCGACCGGCACCCCCCGCCGGGCTACCTGATGCTGACGGAGCTCTCTTTCGCGCCCCTCCAGTCCCAGCGTCGCCTCCCAGACGTCCGCCCACTCTATGGGCAGCTCTTCGGGCACGCTGGGCGCGGGAGCCGGCGGCACGTAGCCCCGCGCGTAGTGGCGGGCGCGCTCGGTCTCGGCGACCTCCATGCGCCTGGCGGCCTCGCGGAAGTGCTCGTACTCCAGCAGCCGGCGCACCAGCTCGTAGCGCGGATCCGATTCGAGGTCGGTGGCACCGGCCGGCCGGGGCAGCAGCATGCGCGCCTTGATGCGGACCAGCGTCGCCGCCATTTCCAGGAAGTCACCGGCGTTGTCCAGCCCCGTCACGTCGATCCCCTCTATCGCCGCCAGGAACTGCTCGGTGACTTTGCCCACCGGGATATCGAGGATGTCGATGTCCTGCTCGCGAATCAGGTGCAGCAGGAGATCCAACGGACCCGCGAACCGGTCCAGACTGACGAGGAACTCGTCCGGGGGCTCGCCCCCCGCGTCCGGGGCGGCGGGCGCATGGGCTTCCCTCTCGACCGCCTCCGGGTCGACCATCTCCACCTCTACCGGCGGGGGCGCCCCATCGGGCCCGACGGCGGCCCTGACCGCAGCCTCCTCCAGTCCCTCGCCTGGCCGGACTTCCTCCAGCCGCTCGTGGTCGTTCACGTGGCCAACCGGATGAGGTCGAGCGCGACGCGGTCGATCGCCGCGACCGGCCACAACATGACGTCGAACGCACCCGGCACGAAGAACAGCAGCCCGACGAGCAGCAGGATGCCGAAGCGCCCGGCGCGCCGGTAGGCGAGGCCCAGCTCCTCCGGCAACAGGTGGTAGAGGACGTGGGACCCGTCCAGCGGCGGGATCGGGATCAGGTTGAAAATCCCCAGAAGCAAGTTGATGAACACCGAAAAGCGGGCCATTTCGGCCACGAAAGACACGCCTGGCTCGACCGGCCCCGCAACGCGCCCCACCCAGACGAAGAGGACCGCCGCGACAACGCTCGCGGCCGCCAGCAGGAAGTTGGACGCCGGGCCCGCAAGCGACACGAGGATGTCGCCACGACGATGGTCACGAAAGTTGCTCGGGTTCACCGGCACCGGCTTCGCCCAGCCGAACAGGAACGGCGCGTTGCCCAGCCATAGGATGACCGGCACCAGGAAGCTGCCGAAGAAATCCAGGTGGCGCAGCGGCCGTAGGCTGACACGCCCGAGCCGGGCGGCGGTGTCGTCGCCCTGCCGGAGCGCCATCCAGGCGTGCGCCACCTCATGCACGACGACGGCGACCAGCAGCGGCGGCAGGAAAAGCAGCAGTTCCATGGGCCGGGAAGCTAAGGCAAAGAAATCGGGCGGCGCCAGGCGCGCGCGAGCGCGTGCCCTGCGAGCGCGCGCGGGATTGACAGGCGCCTGCCGCCCCGGTAGAGTTGCTGGCTGCCGAAACCATGGTTGCAGCGGTCCAGGAGACTTTCTTCGTGCCGAATATCAAGGGATCCGAGAAGCGTATGCGTCAGGCGCGCAAGCGTTCGGAGCGCAATCGCGCCCAGCGCTCGCGCATGCGTACGGCCATCAAGCGGGTCATGACGGCGACGGACGCCGGCGAGGCCACTGAGGCCTACCGCGAGACCGCCGCCATACTCGACCGGTACGCCTCTCGGCGGCTGATCCATCCCAACAAGGCCGCGCGCAAGAAGTCCCAGCTCGCCAAGCGCGTGACCGAGCTCGGCGGACAGCCCTAGAGCGGCTCCTAGGACCGACGCGCCGAGGCCGCGACTCCCGCAGGGGGTGCGCGGCCTTTTCGCATCCAGGCTACGGCGGATCGGCTTCAGTCCGGCAACGCGTCGAACAGGGACGGCGCACCCGGACCCGACTCGGCGGGCTCCACATCCTCGGCGCCGGGACCCGCATCGGCGGTATCGTAGCGCCCCTCCGCGGCCGCATCGACCACTCCCGTTCCCGCGCGCTCGCGAGCCAGGTGCCGGTAGAACTCTCGACCCAGCGAACGGTCGTAACCGCTCCAGCCGGCCGCGGGGGCGTGCGCGAGCCGCCCGCGCACCTGAGCCATCTTCGCGTCCAGATCGTCCGCGTAGTGCAGCAGGAGCGCCTCGAGGATCATCGGCTCGCGAGGGCTCTGCCATTCGTAGCGACCCTGGTGCGCTGCGATGAGGTGCAGCAGCAGCGTCCGTCTCCCCTCGTCGAGCCCGGGCTCCAGGCGCGCGGCGGCTTCGACGTGGGCCAGCCCGATGACGATGTGGCCCAGCAGGCGGCCCTCATCGCTATAGGGAAAACCCGGCGCGAGGCTGATCTCGCGTGTCTTGCCGATGTCGTGCAGCAGCGCCCCGGCCACCAGGAGATCGCGGTCGACGTCCTCTCCGTAGTGCCGGGCCAGCCCGTCGCACGCCTGCGTGACCGAGAGCGTGTGCTCCAGCAGGCCACCGGCGTAGGCATGGTGGTTGCGCTTCGCGGCCGGCGAGCGCAAGAACAGGCGACCCACGTCCGTCGCGGGGTCCAGGCAGCGGCGCACGACCGCGCGCAGGCCATCGTCGGAAATCGACTCCACCAGATCGTCGAGCTCGGCCGCCATCTCGCGCGGGTCGCGGCTCGACCGCGGCACGAAGAGCTCGGCCTCCTCCGGCGACACGCGCAGCGGCGCGAGGGCTTCGACGCGCAGCTGCTTGCGCCCGTTGTAGCTGCCGACCCGGCCGCTGACGCCCACGTACGCCCCCTGCCGAACCGTCGGCGCGATCCGCTCGACGTCGTCCCAAACCATCCCTTCCAGCAGGCCGTTGCGATCGGCGAGGCGGAGGCGCAGGTACGGTTGCCCGGCGCGCGTGGTGTCAGCCCGCAGTTCGGTGACGAAGAAACACGCGCGCAGCAGTGCGCCGTCCTCCACCGACTCGAACGAGGGCCACGGGAACGGAGCCTCGCCTAGCCACTCGCGCGGCGTCTGGAGCGCCTGGGCCTCGCTCATTCCGCCCCATCCATCGCGTGCACGACCGCGCCGCCCACGATCGTTGCGACCGCCCGGCCGGTCAGGGTCCAGCCGTCGAAGGGGGTGTTGCGGCTGCGCGAGCGGAACGTACGCGCGTCCACCGTCCAACTCGCCGCCGTGTCGATCACGGTCACGTCAGCGGGAGCGCCCAGCGCCAGAGTGCCCGCGTTCAGCCCGAACGCGCGCGCGGGTCCGGTACTCATTCGATGAATCAGGTCCGGAAGGCTGAGATGTTGATCCACAACCAATCTACTCAGAGACACACCGAGCGCGGTCTCCAGCCCGATCAGGCCGAACGGCGCGTCGTCGAAGGCCTGCTCCTTCTCATCGTAGTGGTGCGGGGCATGGTCCGTCGCGATGCAGTCCAGCGTCCCGTCCGCGACCGCCGCGAGGACCGCGCGGCGGTCCTGCTCGGACCGGAGCGGCGGGTTCACCTTGGCGTGGGTCTGGTACCCCTCGACGGCCTCATCCGTGAGCGAAAAATGGTGCGGTGTGCCCTCGGCGGTGACCGTCACGCCGCGCGCCTTGGCGTCCCGAATCAGCTCCGTGCCCCGCTTGGTGGTGACGTGCTGGATATGAACCCTGCCGCCGGTCAGCTCCGCCAGAAACAGGTCGCGCGCGATCATCACGTCTTCGGCTGCGTTCGGCATGCCGGTCAGCCCGAGCCGGGTCGACACGACCCCCTCGTTCATCGAGCCCCCGCGCGAGAGGCTCCGCACCTCACAGTGGCTCGCCACCGGGATGTCGAACGAGCGGCCGTACTCGAGGGCCAGGCGCATCAGACCGGCGTCGTAGACCGGATGGCCGTCGTCGGTGATGCCCACTGCGCCCGCCTCCACCATCTCGCCGACCGGGGCGAGCCGCTCGCCTGCGAGGCCCACGGACACCGCGCCCAGGGGGAACACGCGCGCGTGTCCGGCGCGTGCTCCCGCCGCGCTCACGAAGCCCACCGCCGCGGGGTCGTCGATCGGCGGGTCGGTGTTGGGCATGGCGCAGATGGTGGTGAAGCCCCCCGCGGCCGCCGCGAGCGAACCCGTTGCTATGGTCTCTTTGCGCTCCCCGCCGGGCTCGCGCAGGTGCACGTGGACGTCCACCAGCCCCGGGCAGACCACCTTCCCCGCGGCGTCCAGCGTGTCCGCCCCATCCGGAGCGCCGAGGGCGGTGCCCACCGCCTCCACGCGGCCACCCACGAGCAGCACGTCCGCGGCATCGTCGAAGCCGCGCGAAGGGTCGATCACCCGGCCGCCCCGAATCAGCAGCGGGCGCGTCATCGTCCCCCGCCCTTGGCGGCCTCGGCCGCCTCCGGAGCGCCGCCGGCAAGCAGGTAGAGGACCGCCATGCGCACGGCCACGCCGTTGGTCACCTGGTCGAGGATCACCGAGTGCGGCCCGTCGGCCACGTCGCTGTCGATCTCCACGCCGCGGTTCATGGGTCCCGGGTGCAACACCAGGATGTCGTCGGACGCCGCCGCCAGGCGGTCGTTGCTGACGCCGAAGAAGCGGTTGTACTCGCGCAGGCTCGGCACGTAGCCGGCCTGCATGCGCTCCAACTGGAGCCGCAGCACGTTGAGCACGTCGGCCCACTCGATGGCTTCCTCGATGCGCCGAAAGAACCTCACGCCCAGCGTTTCGACCGCCGCGGGCATCAGCGTGGCCGGGCCGCATACCGCCACCTCGGCTCCCAGCCTGAGCAAGCCCCAGATGTTGGAGCGCGCCACCCTGGAGTGCAGGACGTCACCCACGATGCACACCTTCAGTCCGTCGATCCTGCCGCGGTGATCCCGGATCGTGAGCAGGTCCAGCAGCGCCTGCGTGGGGTGCTCGTGACGTCCGTCCCCGGCGTTGACCACGTTGGACGGGATGCGCTCCGCCAGGAAACGCGCCGCGCCAGACGCCGAGTGGCGGATCACGACCATGTCTATGCGCATCGCCTCGAGGTTGCGCGCGGTGTCCACCAGGGTCTCCCCCTTGGCTACGCTGGACCCCGTCGCGGCCACGTTGACCGTGTCCGCCGAGAGCCGTTTCTCCGCGAACTCGAAGGAAATGCGCGTGCGCGTGGAGGGCTCGAAGAACAGGTTGACGATGGTCTTTCCGCGCAGCACGGGGACTTTCTTGATGGGCCGCTCGCTGATCTCCTTGAAGGTCTCCGCGGTGTCGAGAATCGCCAGGATCTGTTCGGCGGAAAGGTGCTCCAGGCCGATCAGGTCCTTGCCCAGAAAGGTCGGCAGGCTGGTCACGATTCGTCCCCCGGCCGGTCAGCCATGACCACGGCCAGTCGCTCGTCCAGAGGTGGGATGAGCACCTCGACCCGCTGCTCGGCGCGCGCCTGAACGGTCAGGCCGACGACGTCCGGCTGGATCGGTAGCTCGCGGCCGCCGCGGTCCACCAGCACGCACAGGGTGATGCGGGAGGGGCGGCCGAAGTCGGCGAGCTCGTCCAACGCGGCCCGCACGGTCCTGCCGGTGTAGAAGACGTCGTCCACTATCACCACGGCGCGGCCGTCGATGCCCCCCTCCGGCAGCCGGCTCTCGCCGACCACTGGCCTGGGGCCGATCGCCATCAGGTCGTCACGGTACAGAGTGATGTCCAGCGACCCCACCGGCGGACGTGCGCCCTCGGCGCGCTCGATCTCGTCCGCCAGGCGCTCCGACAGCGGCACGCCGCGCCGGTGGACGCCGACCAGTACCATGTCCCGTACGCCGCCGTTGCGCTCCACCAATTCGCGCGCCATGCGCGCGAGCGCGCGCTCTACGGCACGCTCGTCCATCAGTTCCCTGGGCGTACCCGGGCTCATCGGCTTCCGGTTGAGGGGGGTCGTCGGGCCCCGCGGCCGCAGCGGCCAGCACGGAGTCGCGCCAAGGTATCGGCGCCCCCCGGGATGGTCAATGTGTCGATGGGGCACGCGCTTGCGCGCGCCCCGTCGCGTTGCAGCGCGGGCGCGGACCCGTCTATAATCGCCGCCGGTATTACCCGTGGAGCGCCCCCGGGATTCGCCCGGCGAGAGACCCTGGAGACCCGTTGCCGATGGAAATCATAGAGCCCGGCTGGCTCAGTATCTTGCCTCCCCTGGCGGCGATCGCCGCCGCCCTGGTGTTCCGGGAGGTCGTGATCTCCCTGTTCGCGGGGGTGTGGCTCGGCGCCCTTTTCCTCGCCGACTGGAACCCGTTCGCGGCCACGCTCCGCACCGTGGACCAGTTCCTCCTGGGGGCCCTGTTCGACGCCGACCACGTCGCGATCGTGATCTTCACCCTCCTGCTCGGGGGCATGGTGGGGGTGATGAGCCGGTCCGGAGGCACGCTGGGGATCGTCGAGGCGCTGCGGCCCTACGCCACCTCGCGCAGACGCGGCCAGTTCCTGACCTGGCTGGGCGGGCTAGTGATCTTCTTCGACGACTACTCCAACACGCTGATCGTAGGCAACACGTTCCGGCCGGTCACCGACAGGCTCAGTATTTCGCGCGAGAAGCTGGCCTACGTGGTCGATTCCACGGCCGCTCCCATGGCCGCCATCGCGGTGGTGAGCACCTGGGTCGGGTTCGAGATTTCGTTGATCGGGGAGGCGTTGGGCGCGGCGGCCACGCAGGCCACCGACGTGGCCCTCGCGGCGGACCTGCAGGCGGGCGCGGACAACCCGTTCAGCGTGTTCCTGCACTCGATCCCCTACCTGTTCTACCCAATCCTCGCGCTGTTCTTCGTGGTGCTCACGATCATCATGCGACGCGAGTTCGGGCCGATGCTCCAGGCGGAGCGTCGGGCGGCCTCGGGCGGCGGCGTGACGCGGCCCGGCTCGGCTCCCGCCACCAGCGCCGACGGCGGCCTGATGCAGCCCGACGAGGATACTCCCCACCGCTGGCCCAACGCCGCGGTTCCGGTCATCGTCGTCGTCTTGGGGGTGATCGCCGGCATCTGGACCAGCGGGGCGGCGAGCCTCGGCGAGGGCGACCACACGGTGTGGGAGGTGGTCGGCGCGGCCGACCCCTACAAGTCGCTGCTCTGGGGCTCCATGCTGGGCGCGCTCACGGCGGTTTTGCTCGCCACGGGCCAGCGCCTGCTGCGCGCCGCCGAGGCGATGGACGCGTTCGTCGGCGGCATGCGCTCGATGATGCTGGCGATGGTCATCCTGACGCTCGCGTGGTCGATCGGGGACGTCACCGAGGCGCTCGGGACGGGGCCGTATCTGACCGGAGTGCTCAGCGAGTCGCTGCCGCTGTGGTCGCTGCCCGCGCTCGTCACCATCGTCGCCGCAGCGGTGGCCTTCGCGACAGGGTCTTCGTGGGGCACGATGGCCATCCTCTTCCCCGTCGTGGTGCCGCTCGCGGTGAACATGGGCGCCGGCGTGGGCTTCGCCGGAGGCGCCGGTCAGACGATCCTGCTCGGGGCGATCAGCTCGATCATGGCCGGCTCGATCTTCGGCGACCACTGCTCGCCGATTTCGGACACCACGGTGATGAGCTCGCTCGCGTCGGCCTGCGACCACGTCGACCACGTGCGCACGCAACTGCCGTACGCGCTGCTGGTCGCGTTCGTGGCGATCGTGGTGGGCGATGTGGCGTCGGCTCTCGGGATGCCGCCGTGGCTGTCGATACTGATCGGTATCGGGGTCTTGATAGTAGCGCTGAGGACCCTGGGCGAGCCTGTCGATGGGGGCCCCCTGGAGTCGAGCCAGGATTTGGCCGAGGAAGCGCTGGAGGCGGTCTAGGAAGCGCCTTCGCCTCGCTCCGGACCCTCCGGCCGGCGCGTCGTAACGGGGTTGCGCAGCTTCCCGAAGCGCACCCCGCGCAGGAGGTTGTCCCAGGCCAACTCCCACATGCCCCGGCGGGCGCGGTCGGTGGCGCTGCCCAGGTGCGGGAGCAGCACCGCGTTGGGGAGCGCCCGCAGGCGCCCGGAGATGTGGGGCTCCGCCTCGTACACGTCCAGTCCGGCGGCCCTCAGTCGCCCCGACTCGAGCGCGTCGGTCAGCGCCTCCTCGTCCACCACCGGTCCGCGCGCGGTGTTCACCAGGATCGCTCCGGGCTTCATCAGGTCCAGCGCGGCTTCGTCCATCAAGTGGGTCGTTTCGGGCGTCAGCGCCACGTGCAGCGAGACCACGTCGGCGGCCACGAGCAGCTCATCCAGGGGAACCCGCCGGGCCCCGACCTGACGCTCCAATGAACGGTTGTGCGAGCGGCTGGTGTAGACCACCCCCATGCCGAACGCGGCAGCCCGCTTGCCCACCTCGGTGCCGATGCGGCCGGCGCCGACGATACCCAGGACGCGGCCGTCCAGCCCCATCCCCAGGAGCTGCGTGGGGTGCCACCCGTCCCACGCGCCGCTGCGCGCGAGTCGCTCGCCCTCGGCGATGCGCCGGGCCACCGCCAGGATCAGCGCCCACGTCAGCTCGGCGGTGGCCATGGTGAGCGCGCCCGGTGTGTTGGACACGCCGATGCCGCGGGCGCGGGCGGCGGTGAGGTCGACGTTGTCGTGGCCGACACCGTAGTTGGCGATGACGCGGAGCTGCGGCAGCAGATCCATTTCGTCGGCGCCCACCCGGCGGGTCAGGAGCGGAAGCAGGCCCACCGCGTCGTCGCGCGGCACGGGATCCTCTTCGGCGAGGAGGGAGACCTGGACGTCGTCTGGGATCTCGGTCTCCGCCAGGAATTCCGCGAGTTGGCCGGCCACGAGCACCCGGTGCTCGCTCACCGGCGCTCCCGGAAGAAGCCACGCAGGAGCTCGCCCGCCTCCTCGGCGAGCACGCCTCGGGTCAGGCGCGGGCGATGGTTGAGGCGCGGGTCCGCGGGGATGCAGCCGAGCGATCCCACCATTCCGGCCTTGGGATCGGCGGCCGCGTACACCACCCGTTCGAGGCGCGCCAGCACCGCGGCCCCCGCGCACATCGCGCACGGCTCCAGCGTGACGTAGAGGGTGGCGCCCTCCAGCCTCCAGTCGCCCACGCGTGAGCCGGCCAGCCGCAGCGCCAGAATCTCGGCGTGCGCGGTGGGGTCGGCGTCGGTGCAGGTGCGGTTGGAGGCCTCCGCCAGAAGGCGGCCGTCCTTCACGACCACGGCGCCCACCGGCACCTCCTCGGCGCGCGCCGCGGCCCGCGCCTGTTCCAGGGCGCGCTCCATCCACGGCGCGTCCTGCGGCTCGGCGGGGGTGAACGGCGCGGCGACGGGTCCGTCCGGGGGTGCGTTCACGAGAGGGATAGGCGCGGCGCGCGCCGCGAGTGGGAGCTCGTCAGCGGGCGCGGCCGGCGTACTGCCGATAGACGCCCACCACGCGACCCAGGATGCGCGCCGGCCGGTGTTCGGGGGAAAGCCACGACGGCGTGGAGCCGTTGCCCGCGCTCCCCCCGCGAGGGTCCTCGGGGACGCGTCTCACGACGCTGTCGCCGTCGATGCGCGCAAGGATGAGCTCGCCCGCGCTGACGTCTCGCTCCGTCGCCGGGGCGACCACGAGGGTGTCCCCGTCCAGGATGCCATCCTCGCTCATGCTGTCGTCCGCCATCGGAAACAGGAAGGCTTCGTCGCAGCCCGCGAGCGAGCGATCGAGGTGATAGCTGCCGTCGCACAGATCCTCGCAGAACGGTTCGCCCTCGGTGGCCACGCCGCGGAACGATTGCACCTCGATGCAGTCGGGAAAGACGCTGCTGCCCACGAGTCGAATTCCGCGCGACCGGGACGGGTCGCGTTCGACCCAACCCTTCCCCGCGAGAGCGCACAGATGCGCCGCGACCGTCTTGGTGCTCCCGATCTCGAAACGGCGCCCGATCTCGCGCACGGACGGCTGGTAGGTGTGCTCCCGGACGTACTCCACCAGGTAACGGTAGATGTCCCGCTCGAGGGCCGTGAGAGGCTCCATCGCTCAGTCCCGTCGTCAGGTGCGAGCGTGTGCGGCTTCCGCCAGCGGCGGCATTGCCCCTCCTGGGATCGAACCAGGACTCTCCTGATCCAGAGTCAGGCGTGTTGCCAGTTACACCAAGGGGCAAGAACGGCGAGTCGATACGGTACGAGCGGGCCGGGTAGGGGTCAACCACCCAGCCTCAGGCCTCGATCGCCTCCGCAGCGCGGCGTTCCAACTCGGGCAAGGCGGCGTCGATCCGGCGCAACGTGCGCTCCCGTCCCATCGCGCCGAGAACCTCGAAGATCCCCGGCGAGACGGCCATGCCCGTGAGCGCGATGCGGAGCGGGTGGATCAGCTTCCCGGCGCCCATTTCGCGCTCCTCCGCGAGCCCTCGCAGCGCCGGCTCCAGGCGTTCCTGGCCCCACTCGGCGACGCCGGCGAACCTGGTCCGCAACTCGGCCAGGTTGCTCGCGACCTCGGCCGGCCGCTTCCAGTGCTTCCTGGTCGCGGCCTCCTCGTACTCGACGTCCTCCTCGAAGTAGGGCCGCGCCTGCTTCACGAAATCGTCGAAGGTGCGCGCGCGCACCTTCAGCATGTCCAGGAGACCCAGGTACCAGGCTCGACGCTCGTCCAGCGCGTTCGCGTCGACCAGTCCGCTGTCGATCAGCATCGGCGTGACGATGCCGTCCAGGGTCTCGGCCGATGCCCGGCTGATGTGCTGACCGTTCAGCCACTCGAGCTTGCGCGTGTCGAATACCGCGCTGCGCTTCTGCACGTCGGCCAGGTCGAAGCGGGCGACGAGCTCGTCGACGTCGAAGATCTCCTCGTCCTGACCCGGCGACCAACCGAGCAGCGCCAGGAAGTTGACCATCGCCCACGGCAGGATGCCAAGCTCGCGATACTCCGCGACGGCCGTCGCGCCGTGCCGCTTGGACAGCCGCTTGCCGTCCGACCCGAGGATCATGGGCACGTGCGCGAAGACCGGCTCGGGCCAACCGAGCGCCCGGTAGATCTGGATCTGCTTGGGCGTGTTGGAGAGGTGGTCGTCGCCGCGGATCACGTGGGTGACGCGCATGTGCGCGTCGTCGCTCACCACGGCCAGGTTGTAGATCGGCGTGCCGTCAGTACGCAGGACGATGAAATCCTCGATGTCCTTGTTGGCGAAGCGCATGGGACCGTGGACCGCGTCTTCCCAGGTGGTCTCGCCCTCCGGGATGCCCATGCGCACGACGAACGGCTCGCCGGCCTCGGCCCGTCGGGCGGACTCTTCGGGCGTGACCTCGCGCAGGCACAGCCGGTCGTAGCGCCAGGCTTCCTTGCGCTCGGCCGCCGCCCTCCGCTCCGCCTCGATGCGCTCCGGCGTGCAGAAGCACCGATACGCGGCGCCCACCTCCAGCAGCCGAGCGACGTCGCCCTTGTGTCGCTCCAGCCCGTCCGCCTGGTACACCGGCCCCTCGTCCCAGTCCAGCCCCAGCCACGTCATGCCGTCCAGGATGGCGCCGGTCATCTCGTCGGTGGAACGCGCCCGATCGGTGTCCTCGATGCGCAGCAGGACCACGCCTCCGTGCCTGCGCGCGTGCAGCCAGTTGAAGAGCGCCGTGCGGGCGCCGCCGACGTGCAGAAAGCCCGTCGGCGAGGGCGCGAAACGGACGCGAAGGTCTGAGCTCATTGCGCTGGTTCGGGAACGGAGGTGCGTCGACCCGGACGCGCTCCCGGATGCTCCGGGCGCGGGTGCCGCAGACTACCGGCACCCGCGCGGAGCGTCAACGTCGGATCAGCCCCCGGAGAGGGCGGCGCCGCCCAGCGCGAGCACGGTCGCGACGCCCCAGATCAGGATCGCCCCGGTGGCAGCCTTGCCCCGCGTCAGGCGCGCGGTGACGACGTAACCCACGCCGATCAGGATGGTGGCCCACACGACCGTGAGATCCAGCCGCCCCGCGATCGCCTGGGTGACGGCGCTGGAAGTCTCCGGATCGAGGAAGCGGGCAGGCCCCAGCGACAATTGGGCGCGCGCGGTAAGAGCGTTGAGGTCCACGAAGAGGCTCTGGACGATTTCGGCGATGGGCGCGAGCAGCCTTGGGAACGCGGCGAAGGTGCCGATCGCCACGCCGTGACCGTAGCCGAGCTCACCGCCGAGGATTCGTCCCACCGCCCAGATGAACAGACCCAAGACGAACATGCTGATGAAGGTCATGACCGCACCGAAGCCAGCCTGCAGGACCGGGTTGGTCAGGAAGCCTGGCGGCGCCGTTCCGGGCTCGACGTTGGGGTTGGCCGCCATGAGGCGGATAGCCTCCATTTGCAGGACCGGGCCGATCGCGCTCGCCGCAGCGTATACGAGCACGGCCGACAGCACGACGAGGGTGATGAGGCCGCCCCAGAATTTCCCGTCCCGACGACGCGCGAACAGCTCCCTCGGGTTGAAAAAGACGTCGATCAGATCCTCGAACAAGCCGGCTTCGCTAGCCGCCTCTTCCTGGACCGGCGGCTCCTGCTGGGAGTACTCGTCCATGGCTGCCTCCGCGTGGCGTGGTGTGAAGTCCCCGCACCCCTACGACGCCCGGGTGGGGTTCCTTCAAGATCGCCACTTCAAGGCAGCCAGGCGAGACCATCGGGGTTCGCCCCGGTGGGCAATTGTCGCACGGTGGAGCCGTCCTGGAGATCCACGACCGCCACTCGGTCGGCGGCGGTTCGCGCCACGAAGGCGTAGCGGCCGGAGGGGTCCAGGAGGACGCCGATGGGAGCTCCCTGCACCGCCACCCTGGTCGACACGATCCAGTCGCCGATGTCCACCACGACGAGCTCATCGTCCATCGGGTCGGTGATGATCAGTTGCCCGGCGCCCGCGCGCATCTGCACTCGGATGGGGAAGCTTCCGGTCGATAGCGTGCGGAGCACCTGAAACGAACCCGTGTCGATCTCGCTCACGGTGCCGGCGGCCCGGTTGGTCACGTAGAGGCGCGAACCGTCCGCCGACAGCGCTATCCCCTCGGCGCCCGCGCCCGTCGCCACGCTGGTCACCGCGCCGGTGGAGGTGATGATGCGGGTGGCGCTGCCGCCGCCGATGTTCGCCGCATAGGCTCGACCGCCGTCGGCCGTCACCGCGATCATGTGAGTCACCGCCTGGTTGGTGGCGAAGCCGTCGTCCACCGTGAGCGCGTCGGGGTCCACCCAGATCACCCGCCCGGGTCCTTCGGTGGTGACCCAGACGCGCCCGTCCTGCGACGTGGCGATCCCGTGCGGGGCGGTGTCGGTTCCCAGGTCCACGGTCGCCAGCCGGCTCCGGGTCGCCACGTCCACCACGGTGAGCGAGTTACCGGGCGAGGGGCCGCTGCCGTAGTTGGTCACGTACGCGGTGGACGCGTCGGGCGACAGCGCGACCTCGTGCGGCCCGAAGCCGGTAGTCACGTCGGCGAGCCTGGAGCCGTCGTTGGGGTCGACGAAGGAGAGGCTGGCGGCGCTCTTGTTGACCACCAGGAGCGTGCCGGAGAATTCAGGCCCCGAATCGGGCGGATCTCCCGCCAGCGTGGTTCCGTCATCGCCGCAGCCGAAGACCAGGCAAGAGAGAAACACAACGAAGGACGGGATCGAACGTCGTGGCATGCAGGACATCGCGTGTCTTCGTCTCCCGGGAAAGGCCTAGATGCTCCCTCCTCCCGAGAACGATCCGGCGGCCGCGGGCAGGACAGCGCCGGTGCGCGGCGGACGCACCGATTCCCCTGCCCTGCGCTCCGCGCGTCGCTCGGCCAGCAGGTAGAGCGCGGGCGTCACGGTGAGCACGAACACGGTACTGGCGGCCAGGCCGCCGACGAGCGCGTAGCCCAGCGCGTTCCAGATGTTCGCGTCCGCGGCGCCGCTGAACAACACCAGCGGCAGCAGGCCCAGGATCGTCGTGGCGCTGGTCATCAGGATGGGCCGGACCCGCTCGAGCGTCCCCTCCAGCACCGCGTCCCGCAGCGCCAGGCCGTCGCGGCGGCGCTTCTGGTTCACGTGGTCCACGAGCAGGATGGCGTTGTTGACCACGATGCCGCCCATCATGATCACGCCGACGTACGCCTCGCGCGTGAAGCTCGCGCCCGTGTAGAAGAACACCAGGAAGACTCCCACCAGCGCCATCGGCACGGTCAACAACACCACGAACGGCTGCCTGAGCGACTCGAACAAGGTCGCGGTGACGCCGAACACCAGCAGGAGGGACACCAGCAGCACGCCGTAGATCTGGTTCCGTTCGCCCAGGGACCATGCCCACAGATTGCCCGACTCGATCGTGTAACCGGTGGGGACCGCGGTGGCCTCGATGACCCGCCGCGTGATCTCGTCGCCCAGCTTGCGGGGCCCCCGGAACTCGTAGGCGACGCGTCGCTCGTACTGCTGATTCTCGCGCGTAATGCGCGCCAGCACGTCGCGCTCGGACAGCGTAGCGACGTCGGCCAAGCGCACGGTGCCGCCCGCGGGCGCCGGGATCAGGAGCTGAAGCAGCTCCACGTTGTCGATGGTCTCGTGCCCCGCGAGCTTGACCGATACCTGCATTTCGTCGCCCTCGATGCGCACAGGGCGGCCGCGCTCGCTGGTGCGCACCGCGGCGTTCACTTCCTCCACGACGTCGCGCGCCGTGAGGCCGTGTCGGGCCAGCGCCACGCGGTCCAGCGCCAGCACGGCCTCGGTCGCCCTATCCCGCTGGAAGAACTGACCGCTGGCGTTGGTGTCCACCTCGCGTATGCGGCTGAAGCGCTCCAGCCTGCGCCCCAGGTCCACGGCGATCTCCCGCACCGTGACGTAGTTGTAGCCCAGGACCTTGATCGAGTAGTTGGGCGGCGAGCTGCCCCCTCCGTAGAAGGCCGGCCCGCGGCCGAAAACGCGCACGTTGGTGCCGCCGAACAGGTACGAGTAGGCGGTGAGCTCGTCCTGGACCGCGAGAGGATAGTCGGTACGCTCGACGTCCTCGGGGAACGTGATCCGGATCCAGCCCCAGCCGGGGCGCACCCGGCTCACGTAGCGGTCGATGTCTCCCAGCCCGGCGACGCGCGCCTCGAAGTGCCTGACCAGGTCGTCCGCGCGCGCCAGCTCCTCGCCGCGCGGCATGCGGATCTGCACGTCGACGAACGTCTCCTGCTGGCTCAGCCCGCCCCAGACCACGCCTCGACTCACGTATCGCTGAAACAAGAACGCGGAACCGCCTAGCATCAACCCAGCTATGGCTACGGTCACGATCGGAAATCTGAGCGTGATGCCGACCAGGCCGCGGTACAGGCGAAGGTACCTCGGGGGCCGCTCCCTGCCGCGCGCCGCGCGGGCGCCGCCCTCCAGCCGCACGCGCCCGGCCATCGCGGGGATGAACGTGAACGCGACGAACAAGCTGGCGAGCAATCCGAAGCCCACCACGGTCGCGAGCGGCACGTAGTACACCCGCAGCTCACCCTGGAGGTACACGAACGGGATCAGCACGACCAGCGTGGTGGCCGTCGCCGCCAGAATGGGCAGGATCACCTCGGAGGCGCCCGCCTCCGCAGCCTGGAGGCGCCCGCCCGCCTGGCCTCGGCTTACGTGCCGGAAGATGTTCTCCAGCACGACGATCGCGTTGTCGACGATCAGCCCGAAGCCCATCGCCAGGCCCATCAGCGTCAGCACGTTGAGCGTGAGCCCGCCGAAGTAGATCAGGTTGACGGCGAGCAGGATGCTGAAGGCGATGGTGGCGAAGACGATGACGGCCGACGCGACCGACCCCAGGAACGCCAGCAGCACCAGGAAGATCACGCCGGCGGCGAAGAACGCGCGGAAGCGCAAGTCGGAGAGCTGCGCCCGGATGTCCCGGCTCTGGTCGTCGTCCAGGATCACGCTCGCCCCCGGGGGCAAGCCGGCCTCCAGCGCGGCCACCCGCTCCTTCACGTCGTCGGCGAGCCGCACCGTGTTGGCGCCCAACCGCCGGTAGACAACGAACTGGACCGCGGGCCTGCCGTCGATGCGGTAGTAGCCGCGCGCCTCGTCGAAGGTGGCGCGCACCTTGGCGATGTCACGCAGGCGGACGGTGCGGTCCGCAGTCGTCATGACGGGCGCGTCCAGCAGCGCTTGCAGCGACTCCGGTCGGTCGCGGATGGCCACGTTGCGCACCACGCCGCCGGCCTCCACGGCGCCGGCCTCGATGACCTGCTCCAGCTCGAGCAGCCGGTCGCGCACCTCGCCCACCCCCAGTCCCAGCGAGCGGACTCGAGCTTCGTCCAGCTCGACCTCGAGCACGCGGTCGCGGCCGCCGTAGGCGAATACCTCCGACACCCCTTCGACCTGCCTGAGCTCGGGCGCGATCTTCTCCTCGACGTGCTCGCGCAGCGCCTCCAGCGTGTGCGGTCCCGTGACCGTGTAGGCCAGGACCGGCTGGTTCTGGTCGCTGAACTCGTCGGGGACCCAGTCGGAGACCTCCACGCGCCCGGCGCCCGGCGGCAGGTCGTTCTCCAGCGCGGCGACCCGCTCCGACAGGTCCAGGCGCGCGAAGTCCATGTCGGTGTCGCGCGCGAACTCCACGTCCACGCTCGCTATCCCTCTCCCGAACTCCTGGCTGGACACCGACGTGACCTTCTCCACGCCGCGCACCTGCTGGACCGCGGCCTCCAGCGGCGACGTGAGAAACGCCTCGGTGGTCTCGGGCGATGACCCCGGCCATTCCGCGCGCACGCTCAGGCGCGGCAGGTCCGCGTCCGGCAGCAGCTCCACGGGGACGTTGCGCCACGCCGCCACGCCCAGGAACGCCACCGCCACGTAGGCCATGGTGACGGCCACGGGCCGGCGCACGATGTGGCGGATCACCGTGGGGCCTCCACGCTCGCCGGGGCGCCGACAAACGCCAACCGCACATCCTCCACCAGCGCGTACGCAACCGGCACGACGATCAGCGTCAGCGCGGTGGCGGTCAGGAGGCCGCCGATTACGGCGATGGCGAGCGGCGCCCGCAGGTCCGCGCCGCGGCCTATGCCGAGCGCCATGGGGGTCAGGCCCAGGACGGTCGTCACGGTGGTCATCAGGATCGGCCGCAGGCGCGCGCGACCGGCCTCCAGGATCGCCGCGTGGACCTCCGCCCCGCGGGCGCGCGCCTGGTTGATGAAGTCCACCTTGATGATGGCGTCGTTCACCACGATGCCCACGAGGATCACCACGCCGATGAGGCTCATGGTGTTGAGGCCGCTGCCGGTGACCGCCAGGGCCAGCAGCGAGCCGACGAGCGCGAGCGGCACGCTGAGCAGGATGGTGAAGGGATGCAGGAAGCTCTCGAACTGCGCCGCCAGGATCATGTAGACGAGCAGCAGCGCCAGCGTGAACGCGAACGCGAGCTCGCGAAAGCTGCGCCGCATCTCCGTGTTCTCGCCGGCCACCTCGACGCGGATGCCGCGCGGCGTGGGCAGCCCGGCGAGCGCCGCCTGAACCTCCGCGACGCCGTCCTCGATCGACCCCGCGGCGTCCACGTGCACCGGTACGACGCGGTTCTGGTCCAGCCTACGCACCTCGGCCGGGCCGAGCTGCTCGGTCGAGCGGACGAGCTGGCGCAGCGGCACGTCACCCACGCGCAGCCGGTCGAGCGTGGCGGGATCGCGGCGGGCGTCCTCGGGGAGGCGGACCACGACCGGGACCTTGCGGTCGAACGCCACGAACTCGGTCGCGACGCTCCCGCGCATGTACGCCTCCACCGTGCCCGACAGCTCGGAGGGCCGCAGTCCGTAGGAGGCGAGCCGGTCTCGGTCCACGCTCAGGCGCACCTCGGGCTGCCCCAGCTCGACGCCCAGCCGGACGTTGTCGAGGCCGGGTCGCTCGGCGAGCCGACTCTCCAGTTCGGCCGCGTAGGCGAGCATCGGCTCCAGCTCCTCCCCGCGCACGCGCACCGCCAGGTCAGAGCCGTCATCTCCCCCCACCAGCCGACCCAGCGCGGTGGCCTGGCCGGCCTCCATGGTCAGCGCGCCCGCCGGCAGTCCCGGCAGCGCGGCGCGGGTGCGGGCGATCACGTCGCGGCTGGAGGCCCCTGGCGTGAGCCGCGCCTCGAGGACGGCGGTGTGCAGGCCGCCCTCGTCCTCGTTCAGCGTGCCCACGGCGTTCTGCCGACCCACCCGGGTGAAGACGGCCTCCACGTCGGCGTCCTCCAGCAGCGCCGCTTCCACACGCGCGGCGATCTCGTCGGTGGCCTCCAGGGGCGTGCCGCGGGCCAGCTCGAGCCGGGCCTGGAAGGCGCCCTGCTCAACCTCGGGGAGCACCGAGCGCTCCGTGAAGACGCCCACCAGGACGGCCAGCGCCAGCAGCGCGGCGGACACCGCCACCACCCGGGCGCGCCGCGCGAGGGCCGCCTCCAGCACGCCGTGGTACCACTCGGCGAAGCGCCCGAAGGCGCGGTCGAAGGCGTCCAGAGCGGGCCTGGCGGCGGCCGCGATGAGCGCGCCGATGGCTCCGCCCGCCGCGCGCGCGATGCGCCTCACGGGCCCGGCGTCCGCGCCCCCTCCCACCCAGCGCGCCGCCAACGCGGGCAGCAGCGTGATCGCCACCAGCAGCGACGCGAGCAGCGAGAAGGCCACCGCCAGCGACAGGTCTCCGAACAACTCGCCGGCCACTCCCCGCACGTACAGGACGGGACCGAACACGGCGATTGTGGTCAGCGTGGAAGCGGTGATGGCGCCGGTCACTTCCTCCGCGCCGAGGGCCGCGCTGTCCGCGTCGCTGAGGCTCTCGCCGGATTCACGGTGCCGGAAGACGTTCTCCAGCACCACGATCGAGTTGTCGACCAGCATGCCGACGCCCAGCGCGAGCCCGCCCAGGCTCATGATGTTCAGCGACACACCCGCCGCGTCCAGCAGGGCGAAGGTGCCGACGACCGAGATGGGGATGGCGAGCGCGATAGCGACCGGGTAGCGCGCGTCCCGCAGGAACAGGAAGAGCACCAGGAACGCCAGGACGCCCCCGAGCAGCAGCGCCTGCGCGACGTTGGAGATGGCGTCCGAGATGAAGCCGGCCTGGCTCATCGGCACGGCGAAATCCAGGTCGGGATACTCCGCGCGCAGGATGAGGAGCGCGTCCTCCACGCGCTCGGCCACCTGCACGGTGTTGGCGCCCGACTCCTTGAACAGCAGCAGCCCGACCGCCTCGCGGCCGTTGGCGCGGGCGATCGACTCGCGCTCGCGAAAGCCGTCGCGCACGGTCGCCACGTCGCGCACCCGAATCAGCGCCGCGCCCGTCGCGCTCTCTTCTCCGGTCGAGCCGGCCGGAGAGGATGGATCGAACCCCGGTGCCCCGCGGGCGGGGCCGATCACGACCTGGGCGATCTCATCGACGGCCTGGAATTCGCCCAGCGTACGAAGCGAGTAGCGGTAGCGGCCGCGCCGCACGCTGCCGCCCGGGGCGCTCACGTTGGCGTCGTCCAGCGCGCGCGCGATGTCGGCGACGGTGAGGCCCAGGTTGTCCAGCTTGCGCGGGTCCACGTCCACCTGGATCTCGCGATCGAGCCCGCCCACGACGGCCGCCTGCGCCACGCCGTCGATCTGCTCCAGGCGCCGCTTGAAGACCGACTCGGCCTGCTCCTTGAGCCCCCACAGGTCGACCGGTCCCGTGACGCTGAGCGCCATGACGGGGTCCGCGGTGGGGTCGGTGCGCAGCACCACCGGGCGGTCCGCGAGGTCCGGCAGCACGTCGCGCAGGTTATCGAGCTTCTCGCGCACGCCCAGCGCCGCGAAGTCCATGTCGATGCCCCACGCGAAGCGCAGCGTCACGTAGGAGGCGCCCTCGCGCGACACGCTCTCGATGCGCTCCACTCCGGCCACCGCGGACACCTGCGCCTCCACCGGCTCGGTGACCAGGCGCTCGACCTCGGTGGGCGCGACATCCGGGTACGCGGTGAACACAACCAGGCGCGGATAGGACACGTCCGGCAGCAGGTCCGTGGGCAGGCGGCCGAAGGAGATCGCGCCCAGCACCAGCACGCCGATGAACAGCATCGCGACGCCCACGGGGCGCGCGATCGACAGGCGCGGCAAGCTCACGGGCGCACTGCCGCGCCCGCGCGCTCCTCCAGCGTCACGCGGGCGCGTTCGAAGTCGTAGCGCGCGTTGATCGCCCGGCGCTCCTGCGCGGCGGCCTCCTCGATGACCCGCTGCAGGTCGGTAAACTGCACCGAGCCCAGCGCGAACAGCTCCTGCTGCAATTCGAGTCGCTCCACGCTAAGCGAAGCCGCCTGCCGCGCGAGCAGCACGGCGCGGTAAGCGTTCTGCAGGTCGATGAGCGCCTCACGCACCTCCCGCTCCACGCGCAGCGAGGTGGCCCGCCGGTCCTGGCGCGCGTCGTCCTCGGCGGCGTTGGCGGCGGCCGTCCGCGAGCTCCTGTCGAAGCGGTCGAAGATCGGCAGCGACGCGGCGAAGCCGAAACTCAGCGTGCGGTTCTCGGGGTTGAACTCGCTGAGCGCGTCGAAGCTGCTCACGCTGGCGCCGCGCGTGAGGCCGAGGTTGGCCGATATGCGCGGCCACCAGTCGCCGCGCGCGACGTCCGCGTCCTCGGCGGCGGCGTCGAGGAGCGCGTCCGCCTCGCGAACGGATGGATTCGACCCCACCGCGAGCGCCACGATGTCGTCGCCCGCCAAGCCGGCCGGGTCGAAGACGGCGGGCGGTGTGGTGCTCGGGCTGACCTCCACCCACCCGCCGACGCCGATCACCTCCAGCAGCGCCAGGCGCGCTTTGCGGGCGCTTCCCCGCGCGGCCTCCAGCGACTGCTCCTGCGTGGCCACGTCCACGCGCGCCCCCAGCACGTCGACGGGCGACACCGCCGCCACCCGCAGCCGCTCCTCGGTCGCCTCGAGCCGCTCCCGGGCGGCAGCCAGCAGTCGCTCCTCCAGCCCCGCCAGCAGGTCGCCGCGAGCCACGTCCCAATAGGCTCTCTCAACGGCCGCCGCGACCGCGATCCAGGATCCCGCGATGCGCGCCGTGGTGGCGCGCTCCTGCGCCCTGGCGGAAGCAAGGCGGTTCCAGTTGGCGCCGCCGTCGAAGAGCGTGAAGTCCAGGGAGAAGCGCTGGCTGGAGCTGCTGCTCTGGAACTCCAGCGGTTGGGACAGCCGCACCGGCTCGCCGAAGTCGTCCTCGCCGGTCACGCGCCGCGCGTCCGAGCCGGACAGCGCCATGGACGCGTCCACGCTGGGCAGCAGTCCGCCCCAGCCGGCTCTCACCCGCGCGGACGCCGTGCCGGCGTCATTACGGTTACGCGCGTGCGCAGGGCTCCGCAGGCGCGCGATCTCGAGGGCGCGCTCGAGCGTGAGGTCGACCGGGACCGCGTCCGCCTGGGCTGCCGCCGAGGCTGGCAACGTGAGCAGCGCGAGCGCCACCACCGCCGTCGCGCCCCGCATCAGTCCGGCCTCCCACCGGAGCGCGCCGCGTCCTCGACCAGTCGGACGCGCGCGTCGTGGATGAGGGTGTAGTGCCCGCCGGTCAGCACGACGTCGCCGGGGCTGACCCCGTCCGTCTCGGGATCGTCGAGGATCTCCACGACCAGGTCGTTCTCGAGACCGGGCGTCACGTAGCGCCACTTGGCGAGCCCCGAGCTCCGATCGCCCTCGTACACGAAGACCACGCTGCGCCGGTCGCGCTCCACCACGGCCTCGCGCGGGATCAGCACGCGGTCCGGGAAGCGCCTCGCGTCGAGCGACACCTCGGCGAACATGCCCGGCAGAATGCGGCCGTCGGGGTTTGGTACCTCGACGGTAACGCGCACGACGCGCGACTCGCCCTCCACCAGGGGATTGATCGTGCGGATGGTGCCGCGGAACGGCTCGTCCGGCCACGCGGCGAAACTCACCGCCGCGTCGCCGCCCGGCTGGAGATAGCCGACCTCGGTCTCCAGCACCTGCGCCTCGACGCGGATGGGGTCGAGATCGGACACCGTGAGCAGAGGATCGCCGGCCCGCACCCACTCACCCGCCACGACCTGGACGTCGGCGACTCGGCCCCCGAAAGGTGACGTGACGCGCGTTCTGGACAGGTCCAACTCGGCGCGCCGCAAGGCGATCTCAGCCTGGTCCAGGCCGCTGCGCGCGCGGGCGACGCGGCCGCGCTCCTCGCGCACCGCGGTGTCCTCGATGCGGTCGTCGAAGAGGGTGATGGAGCGGTACTCGGCCTCGGCGCGGCGCACCTGGGCCTCGGCGTCGTCGACCGCGAGCTGGTACTCGGTCGGGTCCAGCGACAGGAGCACGCGCCCGCCGCCTACCCTGTCGCTCTCGCCGACCGGAACGCGGGCCACCTGGCCACCCACCTGCGCGAGCAGCGTCGTCGACCGCTCGGGAAACGCCCGCCCGTTCGCCTTCACCGCGAGCACGAGCGTGTCCAGCACCGCCTCGGCCCCCTCCACGGGGATCGGCACGTCCGACGCGCGCGCCGCTCCACCGGCCTCTACGGTTTCGCCGGCCTCGGATGCGGCGTTTTCAGAAGCGCCGTCGACCGCGCCGAGTCGAAGGACCACGCCCGCGGCCAGCGCGGTAACGACGAGGACGGCGACGGCCAGGGCGAGCCAGGATCGTCGGGTCATGGGAGGGATCCTTCGGGCTGGGAGAGCAACCTGTTCAATCTAGCCTCGCTTCTTGAGTTCGCGACATAGCGAGACGGGCCGCTGCGCGCCCGAACCGCCAATCCGATTCGGGCCGAGCGCAAAGGGTTGCCCGAACGCCTGCATGAACCCGATCGCGAGTGACAGGTATCAGAGGTATGAGCGAACCAACCTGGACCCAGGTCATCGAGTACGCGGCCCAGTACGAGGCCGACCTCGCCGTAGCCATCCTCGCCGCGGCGGGCATCCCCACCATGCTCAAGGGTCCCGGCGCCGGGATCTTCGGGCCCGGAATGGCCGGCCTGTCTCCGATCCCCGTGCGCGTGTTTGTCCCTTCGGAGGCTCTAGAAGACGCCCGCGAGATCCTGACGGCCGAGCCGGAGGATGAAGCGGAGGAGCCCTAGCCGCCGTCAGCACCCGGCTCGGCCGCGTACAGCCGTATCGACTGAACGCCAGTCTCCGTGTCCTCATGCACCGCCACGAACCCGCCGTCTGGAGTGAACGCCCAAGGGAAGTCCGGCAGGCGCACCCGCGCCACGCTCCCATCGCGACGTACGATCACCGCGACGGGTCCAGATTCCCCGGGTGGGCGCCACTCCCGCAGCCAGAGCGATCCGGCGGGGTCGAGAGCTATTGCGGTCCACCGTAGCCGGCGGCGCACGCTGGGAAGGTTCTCGACGCCGATCAGCGCCTCCGCGCGTCGCTTGATATCGCTTCCCGCCGCACAGATCGCGTCGGGATCTGGTAGATCCGTGGTGCGGACGGCTCCGCCGACCCCGCCAATCGCCGAGTCGAGACCGTCGCTCACCACGACCGTGGCGCCGTCGGCGAACCAAAGCGGACCGGCTTCGCAGGGCGGAGAGAATGTCCCCGGGGCGCCGTTGGGCCCGGGCACGATCGGTCGAGATACCCACTCCGAAGCGAGCAACGGATCCCGGCCTGAAGCGGTGCGACGCTCCAGGGCCTCCCAGGAAAGAACGGCTAACCTCTCGGCGACCCCTTCGGGCCCGAGCCGGCGCTCTCTGACCGCTATTCCGTCCGCAGACAGTCCGACCAGCTGGCGAAGGCTCCGGTTCGCGTCGACCCCGGAAGCGGCCGATAGTCGCCAGAGCAGGTTGCGGCGAAACGCACCATCGTGCGTGAACAGGCTGACGGCCGCGGCCCCGTTGGCCACGTAGAGGAGGGTGTCGTCGGCGGCAAGCAGGTCGGGCGCGCGTCCGAAGCGAGCCCATGGGACAAACTCGAGTTCGCCTGGGCCCTGTCCCAGGCGCCCTATCGACGAGACCGGCCGCAAGCCGGCGTCGAGCACCATGAAACGACCTCCCCCCGTATCCAGGACAACCACGTTGCCCGAGGGAAGCACTTCGAGGCCCGCGACCAACGTGAGTTCTTCGCCCGGCAGGTCGCCGTACGAAGACGCCAGGCGGTACCCTGCCGCTGCAGGATCGGCGGCCAGGGCGGCCGCCGCGTCCACACCGCCCTCGCTCGAACCGCCACAGGCCGAGGCGAAAACAACGCCGATTGCCAGCCAAGTGTCCGCGATCGGCAAGCTCGTGCCGACCCGAGCCGAGCGCGGACCCTTCCTATCCCACGGGGGTGAACGCATCGTTGCCCAAAACTGTGCGAGCTACGTTAGCCAATACAAGAGCGTGGTGGATCGATGAACCCCGAAGCAGCCCAGGCCCCTCCGACGGCCATCGTGCCGTGCGCGTTCTGCGGCGCCAACAACCGCGTGGACCTCTCCAAGGCAGAGCACCGCCCCAAGTGCGGCAAGTGCGCCAAGCCGTTCCTGCTCGACCGTCCGGTCAAGCTCACGCAGGAAGCCTTCGACAAGACCATCGCCGACTCAACCGCTCCGGTTCTGGTGGACTTCTACACCGACTGGTGCGCGCCGTGTAAGGTCATGGCACCGATCATCGACAAGATAGCCCGAGAACGCATGGGCGAGCTCCTCGTCGGCAAGCTGGACACCGACCGCGCGTCCGAGGTGTCCGCCAAATTGGGAATCCGAGGGATCCCGACCTTCATCCTCTTCCGCGACGGCAAGGAGGTCGCGCGCGAGGTTGGGGCGGTGGCGCCGGCGCAGTTGGAGGCGCTGGCGGGAAGGTAGGGCTCGGCCGGTCGCCGGAACCACGCCGACCCGCCCCGGTACCACTGCCGGCCACTTGGATCAACACCTTCAACCCACGCGCGCAATGACCCGACTCCCCCGTTTCGCCGCGCTCGCATCAGCAACCCTGCTCGCCGCCCCGCTGGCGGCTCAACAGCTCACGATCGACCGGATCTTTGCCGACCGCGAGTTCGCGCCCGCCCGCCTGCCCAACCTGGCGTGGATGGCGGACGGACAGCGCTTCACGTTCATCGAGACGCGCGCCGACGGCGCCACCGACCTGATCGTGGAGGACGCCGCATCCGGCGACCGGTCGGTGCTGGTGGACGGTTCGAGCCTGCTTCGCCCCGGGGACGATGAGCCGATCACGATCGACGCCTACGCGTTCGACGACGGCGAGCGCCGACTCCTCATCCAGACCGACCAGCAGGGCATCTATCGGCGCTCCACCAGGGGTACCTACTACGTGCTCGACCTGGCGACCGGGGCGCTCCAGCCCATCGCCGCTTCGACCGGCGATCAGCAGTACGCCAAGCTGTCGCCGGACGGGGATCGGGTGGGGTTCGTGCGGGCCAACGACGTCTGGGTCGCGGACCTGTCGACGGGGGCCGAGCGGCGCCTGACCTTCGACGGCTCGGAGACGGTCATCAACGGCACCTTCGACTGGGTCTACGAGGAGGAGCTGTCGGTGGTGGACGGCTGGAGCTGGAGCCCGGACGGCGGGCGCATCGCGTTCTGGCACAGCGACCAGAGCCCCATCGACATTTTCAGCGTGCAAGACCTGTCCGAGCTCTACCCCACATCGCTGGACCTTCCCTACCCCAAGGCGGGCGATCCCAACTCGATCGTGTCCATCGGCGTGATCGACCTGGGAGAGGCCGGCATGGCGGAGGGCACGGGCTCGGGGATCACGTGGGTCGACACGGGGGACGAGACCGACATCTACCTGGCGCGCATGCGCTGGACTCCGGACGGGGAAGCGCTCTTCATCGAACGCCTGAACAGACACCAGAACCGGCTCGAGATGCTGTCGGCGGACCCGGCCAGCGGAGAGAGCGCGGTGGTCATGGTCGATGAGGACGAGGCGTACGTCGACGTGGACTTCGACTTCACCTGGGTGGACGGCGGCGAGCGCTTCATCTGGACCAGCGAGCGGGACGGCTGGAACCACCTGTACCTGTACAACCGTGACGGCTCACTCGAGCGTCAGCTCACGGACGGCGAGTGGGAGGTCAACGCCTACCACGGGCTGGACCGCGACAACGGCTGGGCATACTTCAGCGCGGCCAAGGAGAGCCCCCTCACGCGGGACCTCTACCGAGTGCGGCTGGATGGAGGCGAGCCCGAGCGTCTGACGCGGGGAGGTGGCTCGCACGCGGTCGCGGTCGCGCCAGGCTTCCGCTACTTCATCGACACCCACACCACCGTCGCGCGGCCCGGCAGCACCGTGCTGCACCGCGCCGACGGGCGCGCCGTGCGCACCCTCGTCGACAACGAGGCCTTGGTCGCCAAGCTCGCCGGCATGGGGCTGCGCGACCCCGAGTTCATCACCGTCCCGGCCGCCGACGGCACGCCTCTGAACGCGTGGATCACGCGCCCCGCCAGCTTCGACGAGAACCAGAGCTGGCCGGTGCTCATGTACGTGTACGGCGGCCCCGGCTCGCAGACCGTGCGCGATTCCTGGGGCGGCGACCGCTACCTGTGGCACCAGGCGCTCGCCGAGCGCGGCTACGTGGTGGTGAGCGTGGACAACCGCGGCACGGGCGCGCGCGGACGGGACTTCAAGAAGCAGACGTACCTGCAGCTCGGCAAGCTCGAGTCAGACGATCAGATCGCGGCGGCGCGCTGGCTTGCGGACCAGCCCTACGTGGACCGCGACCGGCTGGGCATCTGGGGCTGGAGCTACGGCGGCTACATGACGCTGCTGTCGATGCTACGCGAAGGCGGCGACGTCTTCAGCGCCGGCATAAGCGTCGCGCCCGTGACCCACTGGAAGCTCTACGACACGATCTACACCGAGCGCTACATGCGCACGCCGCGGGAGAACCCGGGCGGCTACGAGGACTGGGCGCCGACCAACATCGCGGCCGAGCTGACGGGAGACCTGCTCCTCGTCCACGGCGCCGCGGACGACAACGTGCACTTCCAGCAGTCGTCGCAGATGGTCGACGCGTTCATCGACGCCGGGGTCCAGTTCGAGTTCATGATGTATCCGGGCCGCGCGCACGCCATCCGCCGGCGCAACGCGCAGCCTCACCTGTTCACGATGCTGACGAACTGGCTGGAGGAGCACCTGCCGGCGGGCGCGAGCGAAGTCGCCCGCGCGACGTCGTAGCGGAGGGCGAGGACCTCCACATTCGCAGAAAGCAACTAGTTCAAATTCTGAACTAGTTGCGAAGTGCCCCGAGGCGGAGTTGCGCCTGCGCCACCGCCAGCCCGCGGGCGAGGTCCGCGACCCCGCAGGCAAAGAAAAACCCCGCCATGAGGCGGGGTTTTTCGCGTCTCCTCAACGGCCGACGCCTACCAACCGCACTGGCGTCCCGCGTTCTGCTCGGCGAGCCATTCCATGAGCGGCGCGAAGTACTCCACCACCGCGGACCCGTCCATCTCGCGCGAGCCCGTGAACGCCTCGAGCGCGTCGGACCAGGGCCGGGACGCGCCCATCTC